>NZ_CANPVT010000049.1 GCF_947581735.1 Candidatus Palauibacter soopunensis | reverse complement strand
CAAAGTCCAGAGAAAGGGCAGGAAGCGCAGATCGTGCTGTCCTGTAAGTAGTTAGCTGATTTCCTGCCGTGATTCTGGCTGTCCCCAGTCCGCTGGTGCAGCGGTACATCCGGCTCTGCAACAAGGAAGGGATCGAGATCGCCGGCATCGAATATGTGCGGGACGCGTGGGGCCACCGTTACACCTACGACATCAACGGCACGACGAACTACAACCAGACGCTGGGCGCCCGGATCGGCGTCGACGGCATGGGCGAGGTGGCCCGCTACCTCCGCCGAACGGCGACCCCGGCCCGCCGGCGCCGGCGCATCGCGTCCTGATGGGGGCGTTCCTCCGTCCGCGTGGGGACGTTCCCGCGGGAACGTCGGGGTGAGGCTTCGAGGGTGGACGCGATGTTAACGTAGAGCGAGATCCTCTCGAACGCGGCTTGAGCGGGGCGACCATGGACGCATGAACAGCGGGCGGCGCCGGCGGACCACGGCGCAAACGGGGCTGTGGAAGGGGCTGAATCCCGGGATGGCGGTGGCCGCCAAGGGCGTCGTGCTCGTCTTCGTCCTCGCCACGGTCTGGGACGTGGATGCTGCCGGTGCCGTGTTTGGCCGCGTCCGCGCGTGGATCGAGGGCACGCTCGACTGGTTCTATGTCCTGACGGTCTGCGCCACCCTGTTCACCTGCCTGTTCCTCGCGTGCAGCCGGTTCGGCGGGATCCGGCTCGGTGACGAGGACTCCTCGCCCGAGTTCAGCCGGTTCTCCTGGCTGGCCATGCTGTTCTCGGCGGGGATCGGGATCGGAGTGCTGTTCTTCTCCATCGCCGAACCGATCTTCTACCTCGACAACAGCCGGGCCGCGGGATACCCCAACAACCCGATCGCCGACCTGGCGGGCGCCGAGGCGCTGGACGAGCGGCGGGCCGTGCACGCCATGCGCGTCACCTACTTCCACTGGGGCGTCCACGGTTGGTCCGCGTATGTCCTGGTCGGGCTGTGCCTCGCCTACTTCGGATTCCGCAAGAAGTTGCCGCTGACGCTGCGCTCCGCCCTGTATCCCCTCATCGGCAACCGGATCTACGGCCCGGTCGGGGACCTGGTGGATCTGCTGGCGGTGTTCGGCGGGGTCTTCGGCATTGCGACCTCCCTCGGCCTGGGGGCGAGCCAGATGGCCACCGGACTCGACGTGCTGCTCGGCGTCGATCCGGGGCTCGTCACGCAGGTTGCGCTCATCGCCGTCATCTCGCTGGCGGCCACGTTGTCGGTCGTATCCGGCGTGAAGCGCGGGATCCGCCGCCTGTCCGAGTGGAACATCGGTTTGAGCATGGTCCTGCTGGGGTGCTTCCTTGTCCTGGGTCCCTTCACGTGGCTCGTGAGTTTCGTCGCCACCTCCGCCGGCGAGTACCTGTGGCGCGCGGTGCCGATGGGATTCTGGATCGCCGATGGCCCGGGTCAGGCCGCCTGGCAGAACGCCTGGACGATCTTCTACTGGGGCTGGTGGATCTCGTGGGCGCCCTTCGTCGGCACGTTCATCGCCCGCATCTCGCGCGGGCGCACCCTGCGCGAGTTCATCCTGGGCGTGCTGATCGTCCCGACCGGCCTGGCGCTGGTGTGGTTCGGAATCTTCGGCGGCAACGCCATCCACCTCGAACTCAACGCCCCGGGCGGCGTCGGAACGGCGGGGATCATGGAACTCGTGCGGGGCGGGAACTACGAGGCCGCGCTCTACGCGACGATCGACCGGATGAGCGGCACCGCCTGGCTCGCCTGGGCCATGTCCGCCATGGCCACCGTCCTCGTGGCAACCTGGTTCGTCACCTCTTCGGACTCGGGCACCCTGGTTATCACCACTTTCCTGAGCATGGGCGACCCTCACCCCCCGCGGCGTTTCCGCATCGTCTGGGGGCTCGGCGTGGGCGCCGTGGCCGCCGTACTCCTGCTCGCCGACGGTCTCCAGGCCCTGCAGACGGCCGCCATCGCCGCCGCCCTGCCCGTGAGCATCGTGCTGCTGTTCATGATCGCCGGCCTGCTCAAGTCGCTGGCGCGCGATCCCTAGCTCTCAGGACGCGGGTTCCCAGAGCTCGATCGCGTTGCCCTCGGGGTCGTGGATGCGGGCGAAGCGGCCGATGCCCTCCATCTCGCTTTCGTGGC
>NZ_CANPVT010000048.1 GCF_947581735.1 Candidatus Palauibacter soopunensis | reverse complement strand
GCCCTACTGGGGCTGGCTCGACGACGACCGCACCTGCCTGACCCGTTCGGGCGAGTTGGCGGCGGCGGGCCGGATCCGTCCCGCCGCGGTGGACGGCCGCACGCCGGAGCAGATCGACCGCGTGCTCGGGCTCTGGCAGCGGCTGCTGTCGGGGCTCGGTTCCAATGCGCGCCTCCAATTCCATCTGCTCCGGCGTCCCAGCCGTGACGACGTTCCCGGGAAGGGCGGTTCGGATATCGCGTCCCTGTCGGGGCGCAAGCGAGCCGCGTTCCTCGCCGGGCGCGTTCAGCGGCTCGACGCCTTCGTAGTCTGGTCGCACGACCCGGGCCTCCGCTCGGCGGGCGGGGGCTCCGGGCCAGGACCGCTGTCGCGGTTCAGGCGGCTTCGCAAGCGCGGCGGCAAGACGTCAACGACCTACCTGGCCTCGGAGATCGAGGCGGTCGCAGCCCGGTTCCGCGCGATGATCGACGCGGGCCGCTCGCTCGTCGCCGAACACACTCCTGTCGAGATGCTGGGAGCCGTTGAAGCGTCCCAGCTTCTGTCCGAACTGATCAACCGCCCCGGCACGTTCTGGGACGGCGCGACGGGAAGCGGCATGAACTGGCGGCTTGCGCTCTCGGAGTTGGAAGCGGAGCGCTCGCACCTTCGGCTCGACGGCGAGCCCGTGATCCTCTATTCGCTGCTGTCGCCGCCCGGCCAGGCGCACGCGAACCTGCTTCGCGAGCTGTACTGCCTGGACGCGGTGACGACCGTCTCGCTCGAATGGCGGCCGTGGACGGTCGAGGCGGCGCGGCGCCGCATCCGGAGCGCGCAGCGCCACTACTTCTCGCGGCGCTACTCGATGATGGCGCACGCCCAGGACGCGCAGGGCACGGCGGCGGCGATGGTCGATTCCGCGGCGGCCGCGGAGTCCGACCGTCTGGGAGCGGCGCTGGTGGAACTCGAAGCCGACGGCGTGGCCTACGGCGAGGTGTCGCTGACCGTGGCGCTGCACGGCGAACTCGAAGGAATCGAACGGCTGGACGGAGACGTGCGCCGCCTGTTCGCCGCGCACGATGCGAAGGTGATCCGGGAGGGCTACGGCCAGCTTCCCGCGTGGTTCGCCCGGCTCCCGGCCCAGCCGCGACGCCGGCAGGTGCGGAAGGTGTTCGTATCGGCCGGGCTCGCCGCGTGCCTCGCGCCCGTGTTCGGGCCGCCGCGGGGGAACCGGAAGAGCCGCCATCTGGACCGCGAGCCGCTGGCGGTGTTCGAGACGCCGTGGCGGACGGCGCACCACTACGACCTGTTCGCGGGCGACGTGGGCCACACGCTGATCCTGGGGGCGACGGGCTCGGGCAAGAGCTTTACGCTCAACTTCCTGCTCGTCGAGGCGCTCAAGTACGATCCGCGCATCCTGATCCTGGACCTGGGCGGCTCCTACCGCTGGCTGACCCGGTTCCTCGGGGGCCGGTATCTGGAGCTCGCGCCGGGCGAGGCGGAGCCCACCCTCCGCCTCCAGCCGTTCGCGCTTCCCCCGACCACGAGGACGTTCCAGTTCCTTACGGGCTGGGTGCTCCGGCTCCTCACGCTGGGCGGGTTCGAGGCGAGCGGCGCGGACACGAGCGAGATCCGCGCGCGCATCGAGGATCTGTACGCGCTCGGGACCGAGCGCCGGACGCTCACGGTGCTGGCCGGTTCGCTCCCGTCCGCGATGTGGCCCGCGCTGAGCCGCTGGACGGAGGGCGGCGCGTGGGGCGCGTTCTTTGATAACGCGCCATCGGGCGCGACCGACATCGAGTTCCGGGACTGGCAGGTGATCGACCTGGCGGGCGCGGCGGAGCACGCGGACCTGTGCGAGGCGGCGCTCTCCTACCTGCTGGAACGCATGCGCCTGGAGATCGAGGACCCGGCCGAGACGGCGCGGCTCAAGCTGATGGTCGTGGACGAGGCGTGGCGGTACATGCAGGACCCCGCCGTGCTGAACTACCTGGCCGAGGCGGCCAAGACGTGGCGGAAGAAGAACGCCGCGCTCGTGCTCGCGACGCAGTCCGCCGTGGACGTGACGGGGACGCCGGGCGCTTCGGCGCTCCTCGAATCGATCCCCACCAAGCTGTTCCTCGCCAACGCCGAACTGCCCGACGAGGCCGGGGCGCTGTTCCGGCTGAACGAGTCGGAGGTCGCCCGGATCCGGGCGCTGACGCCCAAGCGCGAACTGTATCTCCGCCGCCCGGACGAGGCGGCGGTGCTCCGCCTCGAAGTCGATCCCGAGAGCTATTGGCTCTACACCTCCTCGCCCTTGGACGCCGAGAAACGCGCCGAAGCCGTGGCGAGGCACGGACTGGCCCGGGCGCTCGAAGCGCTCGCGGGCCGAACCCATCCCACCCCACCAACCGAGAGGACGTGAACACCATGAAAGCAACCCCGACCGCTGCGATCCTGCTCGGGATCGTCGTCGTCCTGCTGACACTGCTTCTGGCTGTAGTCCCCTGCGATGCCACCGCCCAGCAAGCCAAAGGCGATGCCGCCTACCTGCGCGTGCCGGTGCCGGAGGAAGGCGAAGAGCGGATCCCCCGGCTCCGCGCGCGCGTGCGCCACACCACGGTCATCGTGCTTCCGGCCGGGGAGCGGATCCTCGACTTCGTGGCCGGCG
>NZ_CANPVT010000047.1 GCF_947581735.1 Candidatus Palauibacter soopunensis | reverse complement strand
CGTCGGCGAACTTGCGGTGGTATTCGTCGTGGTTCATGCGTCCACCTCCTCGCCGTGCGGGTCGTCCCAGGCGGCGGCGATCTCGTCCTCGCTCCCCACGTCCTCGGGGAAGAGGCCGTACTCCTCGGCCAGGAAGGCGTCGACTTCGAGCGTGTCGCCGCTGTCGCGTGCGAGTTCGCGGTCGAAGTCCTCGAACGTCTCGACGCGGATGGTCCCGTCGATGCTCCTCATGCGTTCACCTCCTTCGGTGTTTGGGTGGTCCATGCCGGTTCCGTGAGCCATCGTCCGGCGGCCGTGTCGTAGCCGCGCACGTCGAGCGCCTCCTCGACGAACCGCCGCCCATCGCGGCGGGTCACGTGCAGCACGAGCGCGATCCCGTCCACGACGCCCCGGCAGGTGACCTCCCAGGGCAGCGCGTCCCCGGCTTGCATGGCGCAACTGGCGAGGCGCGAGAGCGCGGAGCGGGCGTTGTTGGCGTGGATGGTCGTGAGCGATCCGCCGTGCCCGGTGTTGAGGGCTTGGAGCAGGTCTGCGGCCTCGCCGCCCCGGACCTCGCCGACAACGATGTGGTCGGGGCGGTGGCGGAGCGCGTGGCGCACCAGGTCGCGGATCTCGACCGGCGTCTCCGAGAGCGTGGCCCCGGCCTCGAACCGGAGGCAGTTGGCGCGGTCGATCCGGAGTTCGAGCGTGTCCTCGATGGCGACGATTCGCTCGTCTTCGGGCAGGAGTTCGATCAGCGCGTTCAGTAGCGTGGTCTTGCCCGAGCCCGTGCCCCCGGACACGAGGACGTTTCGGCGGGCCGCAAGCGTGGCCCGGGCAGCATGGAGCGCCTCCTCCGGCAGCGAGTTCATCCGCACGAGATCCTCGGCCGAGAACGCCCGGCCCCCGAACCTGCGTATGGTGATCGCGACCTCGGGCGCGGCGGGCGGCGTGCAGATGGCGACCCGCGATCCGTCCTCCAGCCGCGCGTCCAGAACGGGCCTCGCGGCGGGATCGAGCCCGAGGGGGCGGGCGATGTGGATCGCCGCGCGATGGAGCCAGGCAGCGGTGAGTCCGGGCGCCTCGTGGGGTTCGAGGCGTCCCTCGCGCTCGACCCAGACGTTCGCGGGTCCGTTGATCATGATTTCGGAGACCCCGGGATCTTCGAGCAGGGATTCCAGACCCGGAAGGAACGGGGCGAGGTGGCCGACGCCGCTGGCGCGTTTCATATCCGCCCCTCCTTGCGGAGCCGCCAGTAACCCACGTCCTTCGGCAGGTAGTGGGGCTTGAGGTAGACGCGCCGTGCCGGGAGCGACTTGACGCCGTCATAGGGGAGGCAGACCGCCTGGTAGTTGGCGAGCAGCGCGAACTCGCGGGGCGTGAACACCGGCTCTCGGGATCGGCGGAACGACTTGCTCGCGCCGATGGTGCCGCGTCCGCCCCCGGCGCGCCCGGACAGGAGCGAGAACTCGGGCCTGCCCGTGGTCTCGCTGAACGTGTACGAGGGCTGCGTCTTCATGACGGAACCGCACATCTCGGACGCGATTTTGGCCGACGACTCGTCGGAGAGCGACAGGAAGATCCGGGTACGGAGCGTCTGGACGAGCGTCCGCCACGCCTCGCCCGAGGGAAGCACCGAGCGGAGCGACGAGAGCGACTGGGTGGCGACGATGGGGATGCAGCGGCACTGGCGCGTGAGCGCGAACGCCTTCTCGTCGCCCGAGGGGTCGTCCTGCCCTACCGTGGCGAACGCTTGATACTCGTCACAGATGAACACGGCGGGCCGCATGTAGCGGCCGGGGCGGCGGGCCGCCTCGGCGGGTCTTCGGAGCAGCGCCTGCATCCACGCGTTCTTGAGCAGCACGCCGATGGCGCGTGCCAAGGCCGGGTTCGCCCCGGCTGGCATGTTGAGCGCCAGCACCTTGCCGCCCTCGATCAACTCGGAGAGCGGCGGCAGCCTCCGGCGGAGGCCCGGCATGGCCGGGACTTCCGGGGGTCTCTCCCCGTCGTCGCCGTCCGCCCGCCTGGACGGGGCATCGTCGTTTGGCGGGGGTGGGCAGAACACGCCCGCGACCTCGGGCTGGTCGAAGAGCGAGAGGAAGACGCTGATCCCCTCGACGATCGAGGTGCGGAGCTTCGCGTCGAGCTTCATCCAGTCCTTCAGATACCACCGCGCCACGGCCTCGACCCGCTCGGCGAACTCGCTGCCCGCGCCGCCCCCAGCCGCCTCCCTCCTGCATTTGACCTTCAGCTTCTTGAGCCGCTTCCCGAGTTCAGGGTCGAACCGGGACGCCATGTCTTCGGTGCCGGGCACCCGCTCCCACGCCCACTCATTGAGGGCTTCGGAATGCGCGACCATGTCCTTGCGGGAGATGACTGCCCTAACCCGGCGGAACTCGTCCGCCAGCTTCTGCGCCTCGCGGATCCTGTCCACCAACAGGTCCGCGTCCACGGTGCAGCGGTACACGTCCTGAAGCGTGACCCAGCCGCCCGGCAGGAGCCGGTGGAGCTCGACGATCCACCGGACGAGATTCGTGTACGCCTGCTGCCAGAAGGGTTCGCGCGACTTGCCGAAGAGCTGGTTGATGAGGGATGCGACGCCGTAGGCGAGCGAGTAGGAGTCCAAGAGCGGATCGTCGAGCGGGTTCCACTGGAGCGAGCCACCGAGCCCGATTTCCAAGTAGTCGTCCGCGCGGCCCGCGTCTTCGAGGATGCCGCGGACCTGGTGGCAAAAATCGCCTTTGACCTCCAGCACGAGCGCGCCCGCCCTGCGGCGGGGGTCGTCCGCCTGCCAGGAGAGAAGCTGCCGGGCGAAAGGGTACATGCAGGCTGTGGTCTTGCCGGTGCCGACGGCCCCGACGACGAGCAGGCCGGTGTAGAGGCCCTTCTCGGGGATGACGAGCCAGGAGGGGCGCTCGCTCTCGCGCGGCACGACCGGGTGATGCTGTTCGCCGACCACGAGAGCGGGCGCGTCGTCACCGGGCGAGGTCGGCCACTCGGGCAGCCTGCCCCGGCGTACGATCCGCACGAGCGGCTGGAACCAGACTCTCCAGACCGAAAGGCAAAGGCTCCCGGCGAGCACAACGGCGACGGCGGGCCACGCGTGGTACCAGACGCGGACGGCGGCGTGCAGGCCCGGATCGTGCCACGCGATCAGGTCGAGGTAGGGGTTCGCGCCCGGGGGCGGGAACGGCGCCTTGAGCGCCTGTCCGCCGACCGCGCCGACGGCGGCCCCGATGACGGCGAGGGTACTCGACTTCATCGCTTCAACACCCTTCCTGGAAGGATCGCTGGCCCGGAGCGACCTCCCGCGGAGGGTTGGGATGGCGTGCACATCCCAACCCTCCCCCGTGGCACGCCAAGCGTCCACGGTGGGGGGTCGCTCCGGCCACGGCCACCGGCTCCCGCGTGCCGCCACCGCTCGCCCGGCATGGGTGCAAGGCCAAGCCGTCCAGCGACATGCGGAACCGGTGGCCTGTCCGCCCAAGGCGCGATTCCGTGTCCACCCAACCTCGATGTCGCGTGGACACGCGCCCTACGGCCCCAAGACCTCGGAATCCGGCGGTCAAGAGACGCCTCCGCGAAGCCGTCTAGAACGCCATGCCGTGAAGCCGGTGATCGCCGTTCCGGGGCAGGCGGACCGGACCTGCTTCTTCAGTTCGGCGATCCGCATGAGGCAGCTCTGGAAGCCGCCGAGCCTCTCGACCTCGGCGTCGTCCATGCCGAGGATCGCCTGTTCGATCCGCGCGATTTCGCGGCGGGCCGGATCGGCGGCATTCGCCTCGGCGGCGGCTTCAACCCAGTGCCCGAGCACCTTCCGGGCACGCGCGAGTTCCCGCGCGGTGCGGACGACCGCGGCCACCTCTACGGCCAGCCCCAGGCCCAGGAGCGCCCGCCAGAGTGCCCGGTGCGCCGCGCCCCACGAGCGGAGCGCCGTCGCGGTGTCGTGGCCGGGATCGGCGTAGACGAACAGTGCGCGGCGCTCGTCCAGCGCGACGGGCAGCTTGACCGGGAAGTAGCGCCGGGTCTCGCGGGCGGCTCTGCCGTATACCCTGACGGGCAACACGGCACGCTCGATCCCGAGCGCCTCGAACGCCCCGACCTTCTCGGGCTCCGTCGGGAGCCATGGGAGACCCGGGTGCTCGATCACGTAGTCGAGCGAGAGCAGACGGCGGAGGAGCACCTCTTCGGACGCGGTTTTCCGGTGCCGGATGTGCTCGGCCCCGAGCGCCCGGTAGACCGGCCGTGAGAAGATCCGGCAGATCCTCCGGCCGTGCAGCAACTCTTCCACTGCCAGCTTCTGCGCCGTGATGATCAGAACGAAACGGCGGGCCGTGCGGTTGTGCGTCCGGAGCCACGCCGCCAGTTGGGCGCGGGTGAACACGCCGCTGTGGAGGCACGCCAGCGCGATCCACTCGGCCTTGCGGCCCGTCCAGCCGAACGTTTCGAGCGCCTTCTCGCGGCCCTTGAGATGCGCGATCATCGCTCGTCCCCCGTCACGAGCGCCCGGTCTGCCCGCATGTAGGTGACGAGGAGCCCCATCGGATTGTGGACGACCAACTCGGGCGGGATCGAGTCGAGGAACTCGAACCGGAGCGTGAGCGACCAGCGCTCCCGCCGCAGCTCCTGTTCGCCCCTCAGGTGCACGAGGTCGAAGTCCGCAGTCGCGCTGTGCGGCGGCTCGGGCGCGGGGTGGATGCGGAGCACGACCTGCTCGACCTCGGTCTCGGTGTCGGCGGTCCCCGCCGCCACGCTCGCGACCTCCGCGCCGTCCCTCTGGAACGCCGCGTTCGCCAGGTCCGTCGAGAGGAACCGGAGGCTCCGGGTCCATTGCTCCTGGGCGGTCGCGCGGCGGCGCGCGTGGAAGTCGTGGACGAACCGGTTCAGGAAGTACTTCGTTGTCGGATCGAGCGGATCGGCCTGCGCGGTCGCGGTCTCGTAGGCCAGCGCCTCGGCGCGGCCCACCTCGTCCACCCGGATGACGATGGGCTTGGGCGGCTCCGCGCCCGCGATCCTCAGCAGCACGAAGACGCCGAGCACCATGCTTGCCGATAGGAAGATCAGGATCGTCCTGAGCTTCCGGTTCGCCTGGACGGCCTCGCCCCAGATCTCCGCGTACTCGCGGCCCGCGTCACGGTCTCGTTTCATCATCGGTGTCTCCTTGGGGCTCAGACGGGGGGCTTGACGGGAGCGGCGGCCTTGCTGGCTCCCTGCATGACGAGCGCGACGAACCCGGACCCGGCGGAGCCGGACCCTGACACGAGCATCGAGGCGAGTTCGCCGACCTTGAGCCCGGCCATGAGGCCGGAGACGACGAGCGGCATGAGGACGACGGCCCAGAGCCAGAGCTCGAACGGGTCCGCCGTTCCCGTGCCCATCAGGGCATCGGCGTAGGTCGTGATGTAGCCCATGCCGACGCCCATGA
>NZ_CANPVT010000046.1 GCF_947581735.1 Candidatus Palauibacter soopunensis | reverse complement strand
GTTCTCCGTGCATGCCTTGCGGTCCCCTTTGCTTCAACCCAGGTATGTAGTTCCCCTTGTAGTTCATTAGGGGCTGCGCACGGGAGCGGCGGTTCGGGGAGGCAGCCATCGGGAGGTGTATCGGAGTACTTCGCCGCGTCGTTCGAGGTGACGGCGCACGTTGTGAACCCGAGGGGACTTGGTCGGCCCGGAGAGGTCGGGTCTCCGCCACGCGGGTTGGACGCCCAGGGCACCAGCGTCCGCCGGAGCCGCCGCCAAGCATTGGTTCGGGTAGTGCAAGACAGGCAGAAAGAGGGGGCGGCATCCCCGAACGCGGGCCCATCCGGAACCGGCGCACTGCTTCGGAGGCCATCATGACCGGCCCCGGTGCGTATCGTGAGGTATCCCTCCTCGATCTGGCCGAGAAGTTCCCCACGGAGAACGCCGCCCGGGACTGGTTCGAGACCATCATCTGGCCCAAGGGCGAACGCCGGTGTCCGCGCTGCGGCAGCGTGAACACCCACGCGGCCTCGCACGCCAGGATGCCGTACCGCTGCCGGGACTGCCGCGGCTACTTCTCGGTGAAGACAGGCACCTTCATGGAAGGCTCTCCGCTCTCCCCGAGGAAGTGGGTCTTCGCGATCTGTCTGGACGCCATGAGACCGAAGGGCATTTCCTCCGTGCAACTCCACCGGGGCATCGGCGTCACGCAGAAGACCGCCTGGCTCATGCAGCGGAGAATCCGCGAGGCCTTCGCGAACGCGGTGCCCCAGGCGTTCGACGGGGCGGGGGAGGTGGACGAGACGTGCATCGGCGCTCCGGAGTGAAGCACGCCGGAAAAGAGAATCCGGATTGCTATCGGGGGCTCTTGTGTTCCAAGGTCCGGCGATGGGAACTCAGGGAGGGGGGCTCAACCACGAAGACGAAGCTCTCCGCCACCACGCTCCGGCCATCTCTGGAGGCGGTGGTCGTCCGGTCCGCCTCTGCTCTGGCACCGGCACGGGGTCAGACCTCGGTCGATGCGCCTCCGGCTCTACCGCGAGGCGGCGGCGAATACCAGCTCGTCGGGGACATAGGCGATGGCAACGAACTATTCCGCCTGCGATTCGATATGACCGCGGTGGCCGATGGGGACGGGAGTTCGAGCTTCGCGTTCGTACTCCCCGTCGAGCCCGGGTGGGAGGGCCAACTGGCGAGCATCACACTCACCGGTCCGGGCGGATCGGTTACGCTCGACGGGGAGAGCGATCTCCCGACCGCGATCCTGCACGCCCCGCGGACGAGACAGGTGCGCGGTATCCTTCGGAAAGCCGCCGGGCACCGCAAACTTGGCAGATGCGGTCGCCGCGCTGTCGCCGGAACCCGGCTTGGAAGTGCTGTTCAGCCGCGCGGTATACCGGACCCCGGAGGCTGGCGGCCCTGAGAGCGGCTTGGTACGGCAAACCGGTCTCGTATCCCGTTGCCACCAACAAGGGCCAACGGAATCCAGTTCTTCCCGGCGGAAATAATGGTGGGAAAATTCCATCACCATGTCCGTAAAATACATATACCACAACGATTTACGATTACAGCCTGAACAGTCCGCGGGAACGTCTCCTATCGCGGCTCGAGACCAGTCGTCCGCACGAACGCGTCGTAGTCCACGAGCAAGAGATGCGGGACGGGCTGCGCGTTGCTCGGGCTTCTGAAGAGCGCGAAGCTGCCGGGCCGGGCGTCGAGAAGGACATGCGCTGTCGGAATCGGAGTATCGACCCGGGTGCCGAGCGGGAGCCGTACCAGCCGCATCCCTGGCTCTCCGAGAACGTCTACGGATAGCACCGGTATCCGACCCACCACGGCGACCCCAGACACCGCGGGCTCGCCCGCCTCCCGACCCCGCACGAACACGGTGCCCGGCCCGGTTCTCGTGTACATGTGCCGCTGATGGACGAGGCCCGGCAGCGTGTCCGTAGCGACGGTACGATTATCCGGGCAGGACATCGTAAGCGTTTCCGCAGGCTCCCGGGCCGCGCGATGGACCACGATCACGTCATCGGAACCAGCCAGCTCGCGCGGACCGATGAACTGGCGCATCCCGTAGGAATACCGCTCCGCCTCGGTGTCGCCCCCGAGAAGCAGTGGGGGGCCTGCGTCGAGCCCCCTCAGGGCTCGGAGCCAGACAAGCGTCCCGTCGGCGTCCGTACCCGGACCGTACACAAGGAAGTCCGCACCGCAGCCACGCGCGGCTGCATGCGGCCAGAAGCCGATCGCTCCGGTGTCCAAGAACTCGCCTCCGAGCGTGAACAGCGAGGCGCGACCTGGGTGCAGCACGAGTATGCGATCGTCGGAGACCGCAATCGCCAACGGATATTCAGCCTCGCCCGGCCCCTCTCCGTGAGGCACGAATGCGGCTTCCAGCGAACCGGAGGTTCTGAAAACGCGCACATACGGCGGTGCTTGGTCGAGCACGACAACGAAACGTCCATCCGGGGTGAGATGGGCGTCACGGATTCGGGTGAACCCCTCCCCTTCCGAGGCGGGGTTTATCACCGCGCCGATACGAACGGCCGAATCGAGAAGTCGCGCCATGGACGCGGAGACGTCAACCACCTCCCGGTCGCCGGGGGCCGCGGACCCCTGGGAGGCAGTCCTGTCGTCGCAGGCGAGGACACCGAGCAGCATCGCAAGGGTACCGTACGCTCGATCCGGGCTGTACGGAATCATACCACGCGGCTACGCTCCGAACTTCGCGAGGCGGCCGGCGCTGGCGGCGGCGAGGCGCATGAGGTCGCAGCCTCGGACGCGCCCGTGGGCGCCTGTGCGGCATGCGGTTTCGCCGAACGTCGTGGCGGCGTCGCTGCGGGCGGGGCCGCCGTGGAGGAGGAAGGGCACGGGGTGCCAACTGTGGCTGCGCATGATGGAGGGCGTGGAGTGGTCGCCGGTCACGAGGATGACGTCGGGGCCCGCTTCGACGAGGTCCGACACGATGGCGTCCGCTTCCTCGATGGCGGCTACCTTGCGGTCGAAGTCGCCGTCTTCTCCGGCCTTGTCGGGAGGCTTGAAGTGGAGGAAGAAGAAATCGTGCTCGGCGAACCGCGCCTTCAGGGCGTCGACGAGCGGGGGGGCGCCCGCGGGCACCGTGCGCGCGTCCATGCCGACGAGGCGCGCGACGCCGCGGTACATGGGGTACGCCGCGGCAGCGGCGGCGCGCATCCCGAATACGTCAGGGAACAGCGGCCAGTCGGGCTGGCTGGAGACGCCGCGCAGGAGCGCCATGTTCGCCCGCGGTTGGTCGGCGAGTCGTTCGGCGGCGGCTTCGAGCCACGCAGCGAGAAGCCGCGCGGTCGGCTCGGCTGCCGCGTTCCGCACCTCCGGGGCTCTGGGCGGTCGGCCGGTCACGCCGGGATCGGTGTCGTTCACGGCGTCGCCCGCCGGGGCATCGGGGTGCAGGACGAGGACGAAGCGGTGTTCCTTCACGTGACGCACGGTACAGCGGGCGCCGTCCAGTTCGATGCCGTCGAGCCGGGCGGTCAGGGGGGCGGCTGCCTCGCACGGGATGCGGCCCGCGCGGCGATCGGCCACCCGGCCCTGGGCGTCGAGGGTGCAGAAGTTGGCGCGCACGGCGATGTCGCCCGGTCCGAGCGGGAATTCGATGCCGAGGGCTTCGAGCACGCCGCGGCCGGTCTCGTACACGAGGGGATCGTAGCCGAACAGGGCCAGGTGGCCGGGGCCGCTGCCCGGGGTGATGCCCGGCGCAACCGGGTCGTGGAGGCCGCACGTCCCGGCGCGCGCGAGTTCGTCCAGGTGCGGGGTGCGGGCGGCCTCCAGTTCGGTCGGCCCCCCGGGCTCGCGAGGCAGCCCGCCCAGCCCGTCGAGCACGTAGAGCAGCACCTTGCCCCCGCCGCCGGCGAGACGGGCGATCCGGTCGAGTTCCATGCGGCGGAACGTATGAGCGGCCCCGGCGGCAGGCCAATCGCGGGGGCGGACGGGTGAGCCTCGCGGTCGCCGCGGAGGGCGTGACCCGACGCTTCGGGCGGCGTTGGGCGCTGCGGGGGGTCGACCTCGCCGTGCCCCGCGGGGCAATCGTCGCGCTGCTCGGCGCCAACGGGACGGGCAAGACGACGCTGCTCCGCGTGATCTCGACGCTGCTCAGGCCGACCGCGGGCCGGGTGGAAGTCCTGGGGCACGCCCTCGCTGCGGGCGGGGACGAGATCCGGGCGCGCGCCGCGTTCATGACGGCCGGCGGACACGCCTACGAAGAACTGACCGGGGTCGAGAACCTGCGCTTCGCGGCCCGCATGTCCGGGACGGCGGCGGCGGACGACGAGCTGCGGGACGCGCTGGCCGCAGTCGACCTCGGCGGGGCGGCGGACGTCCCCGTGCGGGCCTGGTCGACCGGGATGCGCAAGCGCCTCGAGCTGGCGCGGCTCGGGCTCCGCCCGCTGGAACTCGTGCTGCTCGACGAGCCCTTCGTGAGCCTGGACGAGGACGGCGTGGGCCTCGTGCACGAGGCGGTCCGCGGGTGGCGCGAAGCGGGCGCCGCCGTGGTCATCGCCTCGCACCGCGTCGAGGACGCGACCCGACACGCCGACGAAGTCGTGCGGCTGGTAGGCGGCCGGGTGGCCGCCGAGACCGCATGAGCGCCCTCGCGCGGCGAGCCGCCGCCATCCTGTGGAAGGACATCCTCTCGGAGACCCGCACGCGGCAGGGATTCACGGCGATGCTCTCCTTCGCCGCGCTCGTCCTCTTCATGTTCAGCTTCGCCATCGGGGTGGACAACGACCTCCTCGGACGGCTCGCGGGCGGCCTCCTCTGGGTGGCGATCGTCTTCACCGGCACCCTCTCGCTCGGCCGGACCTTCCAGAACGAGGAACTCGCGGGCGGCACCCACCTGCTGCGGCTCTATCCCGGCGACGTGCGCGCGATCTACCTGGGCAAGCTGGCCGGCAACCTCGTGGTGCTCGCCGCGCTCGAGGTCGTCCTCTTCCCCGCCGCCGCGATCCTGTACCAGGTCAACTTCGCCGCACAGGCCGGCCCGCTCCTCCTCGTGGCCGCCCTCGGCACGTTCGGCTTCTCCGTCATCGGGACCTTCTTCTCCGCCCTCACGGTCCACCTCAGGGCGCGCGAACTCCTGCTGCCGCTCCTCCTCTTCCCCGCCCTCGTCCCCGTCGTCCTCGGGAGCGTCGGCGCCACGGAAGCGTTCCTGGCCGGCGACCCGCTCGGACGGGCGGGAGGGTGGCTGAGGTTACTCACATCGTACGACGTGATATTGTTCGTCGTCTGTCTCTGGATCTTCCCCGTCGTCCTCGAGGAGTGATGCGGGTTCAATGAATAGACTGACCATGCTCGGGTGGCTTGCGATCGCCCTCATCGCCGTCGGCAGCGTGCTCGGACTCGTCGTCCTGCCCGCCGACGCGCTGCAGGGCGAGGTCCAGCGCCTCCTCTACGTCCACGTGCCGGTCGCGTGGGTGATGATGCTCGCGTTCTTCGTCGTCTTCCTCATGAGCATCCTCTATCTCGTGCAGCGCCGGCTGAAATGGGACCTGCTCGCGGTTTCCGCCGCGGAACTCGGGGTGGTCGCCGCCGTCCTCACCCTCATCCTCGGCACGCTGTGGGGCCGGCCCACGTGGGGGATCTGGTGGGCGTGGGACCCGCGAATCACGACCACGGCGCTCCTCGTACCCATCTACACGGGATACCTCGTCGTGCGGTCGATGGCGGAGGACCCGGACCGGCGCGCGCGCTGGGCGGCCGTGATCGGTCTCATCGCGTTCGTCCAGGTCCCGATCGTGTACCTGTCGGTGTTCTGGTGGCGGAGCCTGCACCAGCCGCCGTCGTCCCCACAGTCCATGTGGAGCGCGTACGGACTCGTGATGCTGCTCGGGTTCGTCGCGTACGCGCTCGCGTTCGCCTACCTGTGGCTGCGGCGATACCGGCTGGCTGCAACGGAACTCGAACTCGAACTGTCGGGACCGGAGGAAGGGTGAACCGGGCATGAACGAACACTGGCTGTTCATCGGCGCCGGATACGGCATCACCTGGGTCACGCTGTGCTGGTATCTCCTCCGCCTGCGGCGCCGGGAACGCATGGCGGCCGCGGCTTCGGGCCGGGGCGGCGAGGGAGCCCGAGCGGGGGGTCCGGGGTAGAAGCAGTCGGAAAAACGTGCGGTTCGCTCCGATTTTCTCTATCATTTCAAGTTTGTATCAAGAGCGATCGGATCGAACCGTGGCGGGGCGGAGTGCCGGTTGGCCCACCCCGCGGCGCTGGTTTTCAACAACCGACCCGGGTCAGGATTCGGATTTCATATGGCGAAGACGGCTACCAGCCGACGCATGTTCTTCGACACGCACGCGCTCGACTCGTTCGACCAGTATCTGCAGGACGTGGAGCGCTATCCGCTCATCGAGAACCCGCAGATCGAGCGGGAGATCGCGCGGAAGGCGAGGGCCGGCGACCGTCACGCGGCGGAGCGGCTCGTCACGGCGAACCTGCGCTTCGTGATCTCGTATGTGAAGAAGTACCAGGGCCGGGGGCTCAACCTGGCCGAACTCGTCTGCATCGGGAACGAGGGTCTGCTCAAGGCCGTCAAGAAGTTCGATCCCGACAAGGGCGTGAAGTTCATCTCCTACGCGGTGTGGTGGATTCGGCAGACGGTGCTGCAGGCGCTGGCCGAACAGACCCGCTCCGTGCGCATCCCGCTGAACCAGAACTCCAACCTCGTCAAGCTCTCCCGGACGGAGACGGCGCTCACGCAGAAGCTGGGGCGCTCGCCGACGGACCGTGAGATCGCCGAGGAGATGGAGGAGCCGGTGGAGACGGTGCGCGCGCTGCGGCGCGTGGCCTCCGCCGAACTCAGCCTCGACGCGCCGCTCGACAAGTCCGACCGCGACAGCGCGTCGTTCGGGGAGCGTTTCTCCGGGATGGACGACGCGGATATCGAGGAGGATGTCGAGGACCAGGCGCGCCGGGAGTTCCTCGAGAAGATGTTCGAGCGCTACCTCACCGAGCGCGAGCGGAAGATCCTCGTCCTCTACTACGGCCTCGACGACGGCGAGGAGATGACGCTGGAGGAGATCGGTTCACTCCTCGGCGTGACCCGCGAACGCATCCGGCAGATCCGGAACCGGGCCTTCGACAAGCTGCGCGCCTCGCCGGACGGAGAGGCGCTGGAAGGGTTCTGGCGCGCCACCGCCTGAGCCCCCCCGGGGGCCGCCGGTCCCCGCTCCGCTCCATTCGCCGGAGAATCGACATGACGCCCCCTCGTTCGAGATTCGGCCTCCTGATTCTGCTCGTCCCGCTGCTGTTCGGTCCCGCCGGAGGCGTGCACGCGCAGTCGGGGGCCGACGTGGCGCGTACGTACCGGGAGGCCCACGAGGTGGAGATCCTGCGGGACTTCGCCGAATTCCTGACCTATCCCAACCGGGCCCGCGACCTGGAGGACGTCACGCGGGCGGCGGAGTACATCCGCGACGAGTTGCGGGCGGTGGGCGTCACGTCGGAACTGCTCGGCATCGACGGCGTCGCGCCTCTCGTGTACGGCGAACTGCGGACGCCGGGCGCGGAGCGGACGCTCGGCATCTACGTCCACTACGACGGGCAGCCCGTCGATCCCCGGAACTGGACCCATCCCCCCTTCGAACCCACGCTGTACACCGCTTCGATGGAGGTGGGCGGGGAGCCGCGCGACTTCCCGGAGGCCGGCGAGGCCGTGGACCCGGAGTGGCGGATCTACGCGCGTTCCTCGGGGGACGACAAGGCGCCGATCTCCGCGCTTCTGCCCGTGCTGCGGGCGTTCCGGGATGAGGGAATCCAGCCGACCTCAAACCTGGTCTTTTTCTTCGATGGTGAGGAGGAGGCGGGCTCCCGGCACCTGGGCCAGTACATGGAGATGGCGGCGGACCGCATCGACGACGTCGACGTGTGGCTCTTTTTCGACGGGCCCGCGCACCAGAGCGGGCGGCCGCAACTCACTTTCGGCGTGCGGGGCTCCATGGGGATGGAGGTCACGGTGTACGGGGCCACGCGGAACCTCCATTCCGGCCACTACGGGAACTGGGCGCCCGACACGGGGAACATCCTCGCCCGGCTGCTCGCCTCGATGAAGGACGACAGCGGGCGGGTGCTCATCGAGGGCTGGTACGACACGGCCGATCCGCTGGGGGCGGAGGAACGCGCGGCGCTCGAAGCCATGCCCCCGGTCGACGACGACCTCAGGCGGGAGATGGGGCTCGCGTGGACGGAGGGGGAGCCGGAGACGCTGTCGGAGCGGATCCTCCTCCCGGCCCTCAACATCCGTGGGCTCACGAGCGGCAACACCGGCGCGCTGGCGCGCAACGTCATCCCCAACACGGCCGTCGCCGCGCTCGGCATCCGGCTCGTGAAGGGCAACGAGGCGGCACACCTGCGGCAGCTCGTCGTCGATCACATCGAAGGGCAGGGCTTCCACGTCGTATCCGAGGATCCCGACACGGAGACCCGGCTCCGGTATCCCCGCATCGCGAAGGTCACGGGGGGTGGCGGCTATCCCGCGGCACGCACGGAGATGGGGAACCCCTTCGTGCAGGAGATCATCGCCGCGGCCTCGGCGGCGGCCGACCGCGCGTTCGGGCCGGGGTCGCTCGTCCTCGCGCCCGGCCTGGGCGGCACCCTGCCCCTCTACCTGTTCACCGACGTGGCCGGAAAGCCGGCCGTGAACGTCCCCGTCGCGAACCACGACAACAACCAGCACGCGCCCGACGAGAACCTGCGCATCGCGAACCTCTGGTACGCGATCGACCTCTACGCGGCGCTCCTGACCATGCCGATCACGGCCTTCTGAGGCTTTGGCGTTTCCTGACGTTCCATCCGTTCCGACAGGAGCCGGTCCCATGCGACGATCCCTGACCGTCTCGCCGCTTTCGCTGGCTGTCCTCCTTGCCCTCGCTCCGGCGGCGGCCGCCCAGACCAACCCGCTGTGGACGCAGGAGAAGGTGAAGAACTACCTGCCGCACATGACGGTACCGGAGGTGCGGGACTTTCTCGCGCGCAGCGACATGGTCCTGATCCCGGTCGCCGCGCTGGAACAGCACGGCAACCACCTTCCGATCGGCACCGACTATCTGAACGGCGTCGAGCAGGCGAAGCTCGTGGCGCAGCGGGCGGACGTCCTCGTGGCTCCGATCCTGCTCCCGGGGCAGTCGCCGTATCACATGGGGTTCGAGGGGACGATCACGCTGCCTTCTCCGCTCGTGCAGGAGGTCTACGTCGAGGCGGTGAAGAGTCTCATCGCGCACGGCTTCAAGCGCTTCCTGATCATGAACGCCCACGGAGGGAACCGCGCCATCACGACGTTCATCGTGGACCGCATCAACCAGGAGACGGCGGGGATCGCGGTGGACCTGGGCGCCGTGTCGGGGCGCTTCCGGGATCGGGACCGGATGGCCTCCGTCCCGACGCCGCCGCCCGACGAACTCGACCGTCACGGCGGGACGCCCGAGACCTCGAGCTCGCTCTATCTCATGCCGACGCTGGTGGACATCGACGCGGCGGTGCCGGCGGAGGTCACGATGCCGGCCCACCTGGAGGCCATGCTCCCGGACGTGCTGGCCGGCGACCCGACGGCACTCGCCGTGTTCCTCGCCGAGGGACTCAAGGACGAGTCGACCGGCAAGGGCACCTCGTCCGCGGAGATGTCGTCGACGGGCGTGTGGGGCACGCGCGATCCGGCTGGGGCCACCGTGGAACGCGGCCGGATCGCGACGGAGGTGTTCGTCGATGCCGCGGTGGCGTTCATCGAGCGCTGGAACGAACTGCGCCCCTTCGGCTCCTGATCCGGCTCGGGCGCGTCAGCCCGAGCGGCGGAGCGCGCGGAACTCGGGGAGCGTGAGGAGGAAGATTCCGAGAGTGATCACGGCGCTCCCCACGCACCAGCGGCAGATGGCGTGGATGACCCAGAGTTCGAGCGCCGTCAGGTAGATCGTGAAGGCGAGTCCGCCCAGGGCGAGCACGGCCAGCAGTCGCGGGATCCAGCCGGCGGCGCCGATCCCGTCCCGGGTCGCCAGCATCGAGATGCCGAACACCGCTACGTACCAGCCCACGCCCCAGCCGGCCACGGGGAATCCGAGGAAGCGGGCCCAGCGCGATCCCTGCACGAGATCGCAGCCGCCGCCCGCGCCGCACGCAAGCTCGCCGTAGTAGCCGAGCGCATAGAGGAACAGGTAGGTGGAGAGGAAGACACCGGCCAGCGCCAGGAGCGCGATCCCCCGGCGCCGGTTCAGTTCGCTCATGGGTTACGGCGCTCCCTGACCGCTCTCCGAGGCATCGCTCCCGGAGGCGAGCGCCTCGAGCCGGGCCTGAATGAGGCCCTCGATGTGCGTGTAGGGCTCCACGCCCGCGAGGTCGACCAGCACTCCGTCGACAAAGAGAGTGGGTGTGGAGTTCACGCCGCGCGACACCCCGAACTGGTGGGACTTGGCGATATCCACGAGCGGGCGGCGCTCGCGCATGCAGGCGTTCCAGGCATCGGCATCGACGCCGGCCTGACTCGCGATCTCCGCGATGGCATCGGCGGGGTCGGCGAGCTGATACCAGCGCGTCTGACGAGCGAGGATGAGGTCGTGCACCGGCCAGTAGAGTCCCTGCTCGCCCGCGCAGCGCGCGGCCAGCGAGGCCGCGACGGAGTTGGGGAAACCGACCATGTAGTCGTACGAGACCCAGCGCACGGGAGCGTTCGCGTTCTCGACGTAGTTCTGGCGCAGCAGCTTGCCGGCGAAGCCCGCAAACGTTGCGCAGTGGGGGCAGGAGGGGTCGTAGAACTCCTCGATCGTGATCGGCGCGGACTCCGGCCCGATCGGCACGCCGACGGAGGGGTCGGCCTCCGCCTCGGCCAGGACCTCGAGAAGGTCCGGGTGTGTCGCGGGCGGACCCGAGCCACCCTGTCCGCCTCCCACGAACAGCCAGTACCCGCCGGCGGCCACGATGACGACCAGAGCGATCGGGAACCACCGGTTCTTGCGCGCCGGAGCGCTCTTCTGCTGTGCCATCTTCCTTGCCATCTGTCGTACCCTCTGTCTTGGATCAGATCCCGGGCCAGCCAGGGATCAGGTCCCGGGCCAGCCAGGCCAGCGCGGCGGCGACGAAGAACGCCACTATCGCGAGAATCGCCCATCGGCCCCGCTTCGACAAGCGTCGAGCGCGAAGGGCTGCCAGCGCCCGCAGGCCGGGGATCATGCGATCGGACCACAGGGCCCCGATGTCGAGGAGCGCCGCCGCGGCCGCGGACACGTACGCCCTGTCGAGTTTCGTCACCTCGTCCGTCCAGGCCCGGATCGCCTCTTCGACGCTCGCTTCCTCCGCCTCCGGCGGGGCGAGATCGCGCGCATGCAACTGCTGCAGGAGGAGCTGCTGCCGGGCCAGCGTGGCGTCGAACGCCGGGTTCAGCGCATCGATGTGCTTCGACATCACCTTCCGCAGCGCAGGTTCCTCCGCCGCGGACCGCGCCTTCTCGCCCTTGTCCCGGTCGAGGCGCCGGGTCCTGACGACCGCCTCTACTTCAGCCGCATACAGTCGCACCAACTCTTCCGCGACCCCGCGAAACGCGGCGATCGCGTCCTGCCGCATCTGCTCCGCATCCATGGCCTGAACGGCGCCGGCGACGGAGTCGGCTTCGAGCGCGGCGGAGCGCCGCAGCATGAGCGGGCCCAGGGCGATCTCGCCGAGCGTCCGGAAGTGCCGCTCGAAGTAGCGTCGATCGAAGCTTTCGCCGATCGAAGGGTCGATCCGCACGCGGTCGACCGCCGCCTCGCACACCCGCTGCAGCGTGTCCGCGCCCACGGAGAAATCGGGCAGTCGCGCCCGCAACGGGCGCGCGACCTCCCCTTTGTCGAACATCTCCAGGGCGTCGTCGGTATCCGGGGGCGCCGGATCGGTGCCGGCAACGTCGAGGACGGCACGGATTTCCTCCGGGAAGAGATACCGCATCTCGAAGGACGCGTCCCCCTTCGCGAGTTCGAGGACGGGGCGGCCATCGCCATGAGCGGCGGCTGTCTCGGCCGCATGCTCGGTGGGCCAGCGCAGGGTGTACTCGTGTTCTTCGGCGAAGAGATGCAGCCCTCGCCTCGTAAACACCGCGAGATAGAGTCCCTCGAGAGGCGCGTCGCCGATCCTCCCTGTGATCTCGGTGCCGGCGGTACACACGACGACGTCCGCGGCCAGTGGCCGGAGGAGGGATCGCCGGCCCGCCACATCGCTACCGCGTTCCACGTTGCGGGCGAAATCCTCCAGGTCTCCGCTGTCCCCGAAGAAGGCGACGGTTTGCCGCCGGGCGAAGACGAGGATGAGGCCGGCCCGTCTCGAGACCCAGAAGACGGATGCGAGCGGGATCTGCCGGTCCTCGAAGTGAACCCCGGCCGGCGTACAGACGACCGAGACCTGTGGCCGTACCTGCTCGCCCGCGAGGTGGACATCGAATCGATACGCCTTCGGGTCGCGTTTCGGGCTCCGATTCATGGGCCTGCGAGGGTCGACATCACGCGGCGGGTGTCCCGGAGCGAAGGAAGCGCCTCATCGGCGCCGGCCCGGCGAAGGTCGTCGACGGAGAAGCGTCCGGTGGCCACGCCGAGCACGGACAGGCCGGACCCGCGGGCACACTCGATGTCGTGCGGGGTGTCCCCGATGATCCAGGTTCGGCCGGGGCCGTACCGCGTTCCCGTATGGCGGAAGGCCCGCTCGAGCGCGATGGGCGGCAGGCGGTTCCGGTCCGCGTCGTCGCACCCGAAGGCGCCGAACGGAAAGCGGCCCCAGAGCCCGACCGCGGAAAGCTTGCCCTCGGCGCCGGCGACGATGTTGCCCGTCAGAAGTCCGAGCGCCGCTCCCTCCGCTTCAAGCGCATCGAGGATTTCGGGGACACCCGGCGTCGGGCGCATCCGTTCGCGCCGCTCGTCGATCTCGTCTTCCAGCCGGGCCGCGTACGCGGCCCACAGCCGGTCGAACCCCGGCGCGATCTCGGCTTCGGACAGGCCCTCGGCGCGGAGGAGCGTGCGCACGATCTGCGGGTCCGTCATCCCGTCGAAGGGGAGATCGTCGATGGGTCCGGGTGTCCCGTACACCTCGATCATCGCCCCCTCGATGGCCGCGCGACCGACCCCCGCCGCGTGCACCAGCGTTCCGTCGATGTCGAACAGTACAAGGTTGGCAGCCCCGGCTCCGTTTGAGACCATCAACCGCCGATCCAGTCGGCGAGGAGCGCGGGTTCGATGTTGCCGCCGGACAGGATCGCCACGGTCTCCCCCCGCGCCGCGGGCGTCACCGCGCCGTTGAGCAGCGCGGCCACCGTGGCCGCTCCGGAAGGCTCCACGACGAGCCGCAGGCCGAAGAGCCAGCGCACGGCATCGCGGATCGCCCCGTCGTCGACCGTGATGACGCGGTCCACGAGGTCGCGGCAGTGGGCGAAGGTGAGGTCGCCGGGGCGGACCGGCTTGAGGCCATCGGCCACGGTGGACACGCTATCGAGCGTGACGGGGGCGCCGTGCTCGAGCGAGCGCAGCATCGAGGCCGCCCCCGCGGGTTCGACGCCGATCACCTCGGCCTCCGGGCACCGGCGTCGGACCACGGCCGCGACGCCGGACAGCTGCCCGCCGCCGCCGATCGGAGCGAGCACCATCCCCGGCTCCCGGGAGCCGAGTTGCTCGACGATCTCGAGCGCCACGGTCCCCTGTCCCGCGATGATGTCGGGGTCGTCGAACGGCGGCACCATCGTCCCGCCGAGCTCCCGCTGGATCTCCTCGGCGCGCGCCTTGCGCTCGGCCGACGTCGTGCCCTCGAGTTCGACCTCGGCCCCGAGGGCGATCGTCGCCTCGCGCTTCACGTCGGGCGCATCGACGGGCATCACGATCCGCGCCGGCACGCCGAACGCGCGGGCGGTCCACGCCACGGCCTGCGCGTGATTGCCCGACGAGTAGGTCAGAAGCCCGGCGGCCCGCTCTTCCGGCGAGAGCCGGCTCACGTAGTTGTACGCGCCGCGCGCCTTGAAGGCCGAGACGCGCTGGAGGTTCTCGCACTTCAGCCATACGCCGTCCGGCGCATCGGTCGCGCCGCGCCCGTCTGCGCGCGGGAACGGGGCAGGGATCAGCGGCGTGCGACGGACCGCGCCGCGAATCCGCTCGTGCGCGGCCTCGACGTCGGCGAGCGAAACGAGCGTCGCGGTTGCGCCGGTCACTCGGTGGCCTCGACGTCGCCGGCGTCGGCGCCGTCAAGAGCGTCAACCTCCGCCGGATCGTCCGCCGCCGGATCGGTTCCGATCGGATCGATCAGACCCGCCACGTCCACGAGCTCGTCCCCGTCGTCGAGCGAGACGAGTCGCACGCCCTGCGTGTTGCGGCCGATCACGCGGATCTCCTCGGCCCGTTGCCGGTTGATGACGCCGTTGCGGGTCACGAACATCAACTCATCGTCGTCCGTCACTT
The DNA here is from genome assembly GCF_947581735.1 of Candidatus Palauibacter soopunensis. Taxonomy (NCBI): domain Bacteria; kingdom Pseudomonadati; phylum Gemmatimonadota; class Gemmatimonadia; order Candidatus Palauibacterales; family Candidatus Palauibacteraceae; genus Candidatus Palauibacter; species Candidatus Palauibacter soopunensis. The sequence continues at coordinate 10,511 of NZ_CANPVT010000046.1, read as the reverse complement.
CCCGGACCGCCGCCACCTCGCCCGACCTCTCGGTGACCTTCAGGTTGATCACTCCCTGTCCGGCGCGTCTCGTGAGTCGGTAGTCGTCTACGTTGCTCCGCTTGCCGATCCCCAGATCCGTCGCGGTCAAGAGGGAGCCGCCCCGCCGCGCGACCACCATTCCGACGACGGTGTCCCCCTTCTGTAGCCTGATGCCGCGCACACCCTGGGCGACGCGCCCAACCTCCCGCACGTCCCCTTCGGAGAACCGGATCGCCCTCCCCCGTCGGGTCGCCAGGACGACGTCGTTCGAGCCATCGCTGACCTTGACGTCGATGAGCCGGTCGTCCTCGAGGATGTTGATCGCACGAAGACCCGGCGCGCGCACGTTCCGGTACGCGGCGAGGCTCGTCTTCTTCACGAGGCCCCGGCGGGTGGCAAAGATGAGGAAGCGGTCGTCGCTGAACTCCCGCGCCCGGACGATGGAGGCGATTTTCTCATCCTTCGCCATCTGGAGCAGGTTCACGATGGGCTTCCCGCGCGCGGTCCGCCGGGCGGGGGGGATCTGGTACACCTTGAGCCAGTACATCCGGCCCGCGGTCGTGAAGATGAGGAGGTAGTCGTGGGTCGAGGCGAGGAAGAGGTGCTCCACCCAGTCCTCTTCCTTCGTGCCCATGCCGGCGATCCCGCGCCCGCCGCGCCGCTGCGCCCGGTACACCTGGGGCTCGATGCGCTTGATGTAGCCGGAATGCGAGACGGTGATGACCATCCGCTCTTCGGCGATGAGGTCCTCATCCGTCAGGTCCGAGGTGTCCGGCACGATCTCGGTCCGGCGCTCGTCACCGAACTTGTCGACGAGGGTCGTCAACTCCTCTCCGACGATCTCCATCCGCAGGTCGCGCGAGGCGAGGATGGCCTCGAGTTCCTGCCGGCGCGCGCGGACCTTCTCCAGTTCCTCCTCGAGTTTCTCGATCTCGAGACCCGTGAGGCGCGCGAGCCGCATGTTCAGGATCGCGTCGGCCTGGCGTTCGCTGAGATCAAAGGCCGACCGGAGTTCCGCGCTCGCGACCTCCGTCTCGGGCGAGGCACGGATGATGCGGATGACTTCGTCGATGTTGTCGACCGCGACCTTGAGCCCCTCGAGGACGTGTTCCCGGTCCTTCGCCACGCCGTACTCGAAGCGCGTCCGACGCTCCACGACCTCGTGCCGGTGCTCGAGGAAGTGCCCGAGCATCGTCTTGAGGTCCATCACCTGCGGCTCGCCGTTGACGAGCGCGAGCATGATGACGCCGAACGTGGATTGAAGCTGCGTGCCCTTGAAGAGCTGGTTCAGGACGATCTGCGGCACCGCATCGCGTTTCAGTTCGATGACGACCCGGATCCCGTCCCGGTCGGACTCGTCGCGGAGGTCGGAGATGTCCGTGATCTTCTTGTCGCGCACGAGACCCGCGATCTGCTCGATGAGGCGGGTCTTGTTCACCATGAAGGGGATCTCGCGGACGATGATGCGGTCGCGTCCGTCCCGCCCCTCCTCGATATCCGCCTTCGCGCGCATCACGACCCGGCCGCGGCCCTGCCGGTAGGCTTCGCGGATCCCGGCCCCGCCGAAAATCGCGCCCCCGGTGGGAAAATCGGGCCCGCGAATGATCTCCATCAATTCGTCGAGCGTCGTGTCGGGCGCCTCGATGAGGCGGTGACAGGCGGCGGCCACCTCTCGGAGGTTGTGCGGGGGAATGTTCGTCGCCATGCCTACCGCGATGCCCGACGAGCCGTTGACGAGGAGGTTGGGGAGCGCGGAGGGCAGCACCGTCGGCTCCTGCAGCCGATCGTCGAAGTTCGGCGTGTGGTCGACGGTGTCCTTGTCGATGTCGCCCAGAAGCTCGCTCGCGAATCCCGCGAGCCGGGCCTCCGTGTACCGGTAGGCCGCGGCGGAGTCGCCGTCCACGGACCCGAAGTTGCCCTGTCCGTCGACGAGCGGATACCGGAGCGAAAACTCCTGCGCCATCCGGACGAGCGAATCGTAGACGGCCGAATCGCCGTGCGGGTGGTATTTTCCGATCACGTCACCGACGACGGTGGCGCTCTTTCTGTAGGGTCGGGTCGGGCCGAGGCCGGCCTCGTGCATCGCGTACAGGATCCGCCGGTGAACCGGCTTCAGGCCGTCGCGAACGTCGGGCAGGGCGCGCTGCACGATGACGCTCATCGAGTAGTCGATGAACGATTCGCGCATCTCTTCTTCGAGCGGTCTCTGCTCGACGCGTTCTATGCTCTCGGTGGTCATGGATTCCCGTGGAAACTGGCGTTTTCGAGATCCTCGAGGATGCGGCGGCCGGGGGAGCCCGGCCGCACTCGGTGAGACCCTCTAATCTACCGGATTTTCGGGCATTCCGCGACTTTTCAGACGCCACTCCACGCCTCCGGGACCGGCGTTCACGATCGGCGTGTCGCCGACCCGGGAGCGCACGCCCCACGAGCCGTGGATGTGCCCGCAGACGACGAGGCGGGGGCGGGTCCGTTCGATGGCTTCGAGCACGGCCGTACTGCCCATGCGCCGACCCGACGCGTCGGCGTCCGCGTGGCCGAGCGGAGGGGAGTGGGACACGAGCACGGCTCCCTCGGGGCAAGGCGCGAGGAGGCCCAGCGCCTCCTCTTCCGTGAAGTCGTAGCTCCACGAGCCGAACGGCGTCATGGGCACTCCGCCACCGAGTCCGAAGAAGGGCACACCGCCGATGTCGACGCCCTCTCCATGCAGGACGCGAGCCGCCGGCCAGCCGCGGCACGCCTCGGAGAGTTCCTCGGCGGATTCGCCGTTTCCGGGCACGAGAACGGTGGGGGTCTCGATCGCGGCCAGGACTTCGATGATCGTGTCCAGGCCGCGGCGCTTCACCGCGAAGTCGCCCGCCCCGACGACCGCGTCGAAGCCGGCGGCCCGTTCGACGATCGACGCGGCGGCCGCGAGATCGGTGTGGAGATCGCTGAACAGCAGCAGACGCATGGCGAGTCGCTCCGTAGGTTGGGGACATGCGTGAATCGAAACTGCTCATCTACGGGGCCACGGGATATACCGGACGGCTCGCGGTCACGGAGGCGCTTCGGTGCGGGCTGAGGCCCGTCGCCGCCGGCCGGGACCCGGAGAAGCTCGCGGCCCTGGCGTCGGCGACCTCCGGGGCGCGGGTCCTGGCGACGCGGGCCTTCGGGCTGGACGACCCGGCCGCGCTTGCTGGCGCGCTGGAGGACGTTTCGGTCGTCCTTCATTGCGCGGGACCGTTCTCGCGCACGGCCCTCCCGATGTACGACGCCTGCCTGAAGACGGGCACGCACTATCTCGACATCACCGGCGAGATCGATGTGTTCGAGGCGCTGGCCGCGCGCGGGTCGGAGGCCGCCGCGGCCGGCATCATGGTCCTGCCGGGCGTCGGGTTCGACGTCGTCCCGAGCGACTGCCTCATCGCGGACCTCGCTGCGCGGCATCCGGGCGGGCGCACCCTGCGGCTGGGCCTCGCGGCCCGGAGCGGCGCCTCCCGCGGCACCATGCGCACGGTCGCCCAGGCGATCGGGCAGTTCCGGATCCGGCGCGACGGCGCGATCGCTACCGTGCGCCCCGGCCAACTGCGTCACGCGTTCGATTTCGGACCCCCGCCTGACGCCGCGCTCGTCGGCGTGCTGGGAGACGTGACGACGGCCTTCCATTCCACGGGAATACCGAACATCGAGACATACCTGCAGGCGACCCGGAGCTTCACGCGCCTCACGCGGGTCCTGCGTGGCTTCGGTCCGCTTCTGGCCGCGCGGACGGGACAGGCGCTGCTGAACCGCCTGCTCGACCGCGGGCCGGAGGGGCCGAGCGAATCGGCGCGCCGGACGGCGCACGCGATTCTGGTCGCGGAGATCGAAGACGTGGAGGGCAGGCGGGTGGCGGCGCGCGTGCGGACGCCGGACCCGTACGGCTTCACCGCGACGGTGGCGGTCGCCATCGCGGGACGCGCGCTCGCCGGCGACGTCAAGGCGGGCTACCAGACCCCGTCTTCCGCGTACGGCGCGGACCTGTTGCGGGAGTTCGATGACGTGACGTGGGAGGTGCTCGGCGATCAGGCTACGGCCCGGTAGTCCTCGATCTCCCTAAAACCCAGGGCCTGAAGCGCCTCCCGGATCTCGCGGCGCGCGCCGGGCGTCCCCACCGCGAGGAGCATGTACGGGCGGGCGGGCGCGCCGAACGCCGGGAGGTCTTCCGGGCGGAGGACCACGGCTCCGTGGATGCTCTGCCCGATCTTGCGGGGGTCCAGATCCACGAACGCCTCCACCGGGAGCATGCGGCTCCCGGCGCCGACCTGTTCGAGCCAGCCGCGCGCGAAGGCCTTGCCGACCTTGCCGGCGCCCCAGATGACGAGCGGCCGGCACGCCAGCACGCGGCCGTTCGCCAGGTGCGCGACTTTCAGACGCCGGAACGCGTCGGGACTGTAGCGGTCCGACCGCTCCGACAGCCGGTGCAGACCCAGGCGCCACTCGTGGAGAATCTGCGGCACGTTCGTCATGCGACAGCCCGCCGCGGCCAGCCGCAAGATGAGGTCGTAGTCCTCCGGCCCTCCGGCGTCGCGATAGCCGCCGACCGCCTCGAAGGCGTCGCGCCGCACCATCAGCGTGGGGTGGGCGATCGGACACTCGACGAACAGGTCCCGCTCGACCGCGGCGGGCTCGGTGAGCCCGTTGATCCAGCCCTCGTAGCGGAGGTAGCCTGAGCCGCGCCGGGGCCGCGGGAAGTAGCGAACGCCCGTGCCGCACGCGGCGATATCCGGGCGGCGGGCGAGGAGGCGAAGTTGCGCGGCCAGCCGGCCGGGGCGCGCGACATCGTCGGCGTCCATGCGGGCGAGGAGCGGCGACCGCGCCTCGTCCGAAAGCCGGCGCAGCGCCGCCACGATTCCCGAACCGTCGCGATCGACGAGGCGGACGCGGGAGTCCCGTTCCGCCCACGCCCGAAGCAGCGGTCCGGTGCCGTCGCTCGAACCGTCGTCGAGCGCGAGTACCTCGAAACGCGGCTCGGATTGCGCGACAAGGCTTTCAATGCACCCGCCCAGGAACGGCTCGGCGTCCCGGCACGGCAGAAGGATGGAGACGCGTGGCGCGCCCGCTCCCGTCACGCCGACTCCGCCCCGGCGACGGCCGCCGCATCGAGCCCGAGCCGCTCCGCCCGCACGCGGAGGAAAGCGCCCGTGAGCGAAGCCTCGGACTCCGCAACGACGGCGGGTGGACCCGCCGCCACGATGCGGCCTCCGTCCTCCGCGGGTCCGGGGCCCATGTCGATGACCCAGTCGGCTTCCGCGACGACGTCGAGGTTGTGTTCGACGACGACGACGGCGTGCCCTTCCCCCACGAGTTCCCGCAGCACGGCGACGAGCGTGCCGACTTCCGCCACTCCGAGGCCGACGGTCGGCTCGTCGAGGATGTACAGCCTGCGGCCCGCGCCCCCCCGGCGCGCGAGTTCACGGGCGATCTTGAGGCGCTGCGCCTCCCCTCCGGAGAGCGTCGTGGCCGGCTGGCCGAGCCGAAGGTATCCCAGCCCCACCCGTTGCAGTTGCCACAGCCGGGCTCCGAGACGGTCGTGCCGGATGAAGAAGCGAATCGCCTCGTCCACGGTCATGTCGAGGGCGTCGCGGATCGAACGGCCGCGGATCCCGATCTCGAGCACCTCGGGACGGTAGCGCGAGCCCCCGCACGCCTCGCAGGGCACGGAGACATCGGCCAGGAAGACCATCTCCACCGTCTCCTCCCCCGCGCCCTTGCAGCGCTCGCAACGCCCGCCCGGTCGGTTGAAGGAGAAATACCCGGCCTCGTACCCGCGGGAGCGGGCTTCCGGGAGCGCGGCGTATGCGCTCCTCAGCGGCGTGAAGGCTCCGATGTACGTCGCCGGGTTCGAGCGCGGCGTGCGGCCGATCGGCCGCTGGTCGACGAGCACGACATCCTCCAGGAGTTCCGCGCCTTCGAGCCGGTCCCAGGAGCCGGCGGGCTCGCCCAGATGCGGTTTGGCGGAGGAACGGTCCGTGATCTCCCGCTCGAGAGCGTGATAGAGGACTCCGCGGATGAGCGTCGACTTCCCGGAGCCTGAGACGCCGGTGACGAGCGTGAGCGACCCCAGCGGAATCGCCACGTCCACGTCCCGAACGTTATGCAGGCGGGCGCCGCGCAGGACGAGCCGGTGACCTCCGCCCCTCTGCGAACCGTCCCGCCGCGCACCGCCCTGCCCGGCGGCGGCCGCCCTCCGCGCGAGGGCCTGTCCCGTTCCGGTCTCCGCCGCGAGGAGGTCGCCCCAGCCGCCCTCGAACACGATCTCTCCGCCCTGTTCCCCGGCCCGGGGACCCAGCTCCACGATGCGGTCGGCCCGCTGCAGCACTGCGGGCTCGTGCTCGACGACGAGGACGGTGTTCCCGCGGCCCGCGAGCCGCTCGAGGACGCCGGTGAAGGCGTCGATGTCGTGCGGGTGAAGCCCGATCGTGGGTTCGTCGAGGACGTAGAGCGTGCCGACCAGCCGGCTTCCGAGACAGCTGGCGAGGCGGATCCTCTGCATCTCCCCCCCGGAGAGGGATCGGGCCTGCCGGTCCAGCGTCAGGTACCCGAGCCCGACTTCCGCAAGAAACGAGGTCCGGTGCTCGAGTTCGCGCAGGATCGTCGACGCCACGTGACGCTGAAAGGGCGTGAGGTCGAGTTCTCCCGCGAGCCAGCCGGAGATCTCCTTTACGGTCCACCGGGCGACTTCGGCGATGTGCCTCCCCCCGACGCGCACGTTCAGCGCCTCCGGCTTCAGGCGGTAGCCTTCGCAGCCGGAACACAGCTCGGGAAGCTGATACTGGCGCAGAAAGACGCGGATGTACGCCTTGTACCGCTTCTTTTCCTTCGAGCGGAGAAATGAGATGACGCCCCTGAAGCGTTTCCCCGCATACCTTCCTCCGTTCAGCAGCACGTCGCGGCCTTCGCCGGGAAGCGCCTCCCAGGGGAGGGTCGCGTCGAGCCCGGTGGCGGCGGCGAACTCTCTCAGGCGCGTGCGCTCGCGCCGGTAGCGGGGCTTCGACCATGGATCGAGGGCCCCCTCCTCCAGCGAACGGCCCGGGTCGGGCACGATGAGTTCGGGGGAGTACTCGAGCACGGCGCCGAAGCCTGTGCAGGTGTCGCACGCTCCGGCGGGGCTGTTGAAGCTGAACAACTGGGGGGTGGGCCGCGGAAACGCCAAGCCGCAGACTCCGCAGCGATGGGCCTCTTCGAAGTCGCGGCGCTCGGGCTTCGGGGCGCCGCCCCGCCAGACGAGCGCGACGGCAGCGCCCCTGCCCTCGGCGAAGGCGGCCGCCAGCGAATCCGCGATCCGTTCGCGGTCCTCCGCGCGGGCTGCGACCCGATCCACGATCACGAGCGCCTCCCGCGCCCGCGTCAACACGCGCATCTCGTCCCCCCCTCCCCCTTCTTCCTCCGCTTCCAGGTCGATATCCGGCAGGTAGAGTTCGCGGCCGTCGGCGAGGACGCGGACGTACCCCCGCGCCCTGAGGTTCTGCACGACCCTCGCGCCGTCCAGGCGTTCTTCCCGGGGGACGGGAAAGGCGATGGCGAGCCGCGTTTCGGGACCTGCATCGAGGAGCACGTCGGTACCCGACGTCACGGTGTCCGGCACGACGGAACGGCCGCACTCCGGACACACGGTTGTCCCCACGCGCGCCCACAGGAGTCTCAGGTAGTCGTAGACCTCCGTGATCGTGCCGACGGTGGAGCGGCTCGACTGCACCCGGTTGCTCTGGTCGATGGCGACGGAGGGGCTCACGCCCTCGACCAGATCGACGGCGGGCTTCGGCATCCGTTCGAGGAACTGCTTGGCGTAGGTGGACAGCGACTCGATGTACCGCCGCTGTCCTTCGGCATAGATCGTGTCGAAGGCGAGGCTGGATTTTCCCGAGCCGGAATGCCCCGTGAGGACGGTGAGGGCCCCACGCTCGATGTCGATGTCGATGCCCTTGAGGTTGTGCTGCCGGGCGCCTCGGACCCGGATCCGGTCGCTCATGGGAGCATGATGGCCGGCGGCGACGGGGCGCGCCAACCTGATTGGACCGGAGGCGGCGAGTTCGTACTATGGGGCATGCAAGCGCCGGACGGTCCCCTCCAGGAAGAAGAAGCGCTCGGGAAGGCGTACGACGCCCGTCTCATGAAGCGTCTGCTGGCGTACCTGCGACCGTACCGGAGCAGAGTCGCGATCGCCGTGCTGATGCTCGTGGCCGCCTCCGGTCTTGCGCTCGTCGGCCCCTGGCTCACGATGGAGGTCATCGACCACGCGATCCCGGAGGGCGATTTCCGCGCCATCCGCAACCTGTCGATCCTCTTCTTCGTCTCGCTCCTCCTCTCCGGACTGCTGGAGTACGGGCGGACGATCCTGACCACGTGGATCGGGCAGAACGTGATGCTCGACCTGAGGCAGGAGATCTTCCGGCACCTGCAACGCCTCCGGCTCGCGTACTTCGACCGCAACCCCGTCGGACGCCTGATGACGCGGCTCACGAGCGACGTCGAGGTCCTGAACGAGATGTTCACCTCCGGGGTCGTCACGATCTTCGGGGACGTGTTCACCGTCGCCTTCATCATGATCGCCATGCTCGTCATGGACTGGCGGCTCGCCCTCGTGACGTTCGCGGTCCTCCCGCTCGTGTTCGTGGCCGCCTGGCTCTTCCGGAAGAAGGTGCGCGAGGCGTATCGGGATATCCGGATCCGGCTCGCGCGCATCAACGCTTTCCTGCAGGAACGGATCACGGGAGTGCGCGTCGTGCAGCTGTTCCGGCAGGAGCGGGCGGCCACGCGCTGGTTCGGCGAGATCAACGATGACCACCTCGAGGCCCACCTGCGCTCGATCACGTACTACGCGCTCTTCTTCCCCGTCGTCGAGGTGCTCGCGTCCGTCGCGCTCGCGCTCATCATCTGGTACGGGGGCAACCAGGCCCTCGAGGGGACGCTCACGATCGGGGTCATCGCGGCCTTCCTGCAGTACGCGAGACGGTTCTTCCGCCCCATCCAGGATCTGTCCGAGAAGTACAACATCCTGCAGGGCGCGATGGCGAGTTCGGAGCGGATCTTCCGACTCCTGGACGAGGCGCCGGGGATCGAGGACCCGGTGGACCCGACGGATCTTCCGCTAGGCGTGAAGGGCCGCATCGAGTTTGAGGACGTCTGGTTCCGGTATCTGTCGCCGGAGGAGGACGCCGCGGGCGTCACGACGCCCGCTCTGGCCCACGCCGCGGCCTGGGAAGGGGCGGAGGGTCGGCTCGACGAAGACGCGCCGGACGACGGCTGGGTGCTGCGCGGCATCAGCTTCACGGCGGAGCCGGGACAGCGGCTCGCGGTCGTTGGAGCGACCGGAGCGGGCAAGACGACGCTGTTCAGCCTCCTCATGCGCTTCTACGAGCCGCAACGCGGGCGCATCACTCTCGACGGGGTCGACATCCGGGAACTCCGGCTCGCCGACCTTCGGCACCAGATGGGCCTCGTGCTGCAGGATGTCTATCTCTTCTCGGGCTCCGCGGCGAACAACATCGCGCTCGATCGCAAGGCGGTGGGGCGGGATGAGATCCGGGCGGCGGCCCGTCAGGTCGGGGTCGACCGGCACCTCGCGCGGCTGCCGAAGAAGTACGACGAGCCGCTGAGCGAGCGGGGCGGGAACCTGTCGGTCGGCGAGCGCCAGCTGGTGTCCTTCGCCCGCGCGCTAGCGGGAGACCCGCCCATCCTGCTTCTGGACGAGGCGACGAGTTCGGTGGACTCGGAGATCGAGGCGGAGATCCAGGCGGCGCTGGAGCGCCTGATGGCGGGACGGACGAGCCTCGTCATCGCACACCGGCTCTCTACCATCCAGGGGGCCGACCGCATCCTCGTGCTCCATCACGGGCGCATCAGCGAGTCCGGTACGCACGACACGCTGCTCGAGCGCGGCGGCCTCTACGCGCAACTCCACCGCCTCCAGTTCCAGAAGCCGACGGCCGCCGCATGAACGCCGTGCTGGACTGGGCGGCGGCGCTGGACCCGCGCCTCGTGCTCCTGGCCCTTCTCGCGGCCCTGAACCTCTGGGCGACGGGCATCACCGCGCTTTCCAAGGCGCCGAGGCGAGAAAAGGTGCTATGGGTCGCGGTGATCTTCCTCTGCCCCATCGTCGGCAGCGTGCTCTGGTTCGTGTTCGGCCCGAAGCTCTGGGCGGAGAGGCGCTAAGGCCAGAGCGGGCGCAACAGATCCGCCGTGCGGGCGGCGGCGCCGGCACCCGCCTCGACGAACGCGCGGGCGGCCCGGGCGTGGCGCTGGCGGCGAGGCGGGTCGGCCAGCCCGGTCAGGGTGTCCGCGAGCGCGCCCGCCGGGGAGACGAGCCCGCCGCCGGCCGACGCGAGGGCGCGGGCGTGGGGCCGGGGGGGGGGCGGGGGCGCGCCCGGCGGCGGCCCCCGCCGGCCCGGGGGGCGCCCCGGGGGGGGCCGCGGGCCCCCCCGGGCCCCCCCCCCGGGCCGCCCCCCCCCCGCGACGCCATAGCGGAG
>NZ_CANPVT010000045.1 GCF_947581735.1 Candidatus Palauibacter soopunensis | reverse complement strand
GGACCTGTTCGAGCGGCGGCGACGGCTCATGGACGACTGGTCGGCCTATCTCGCCCGTTGAGGGCCGCTCATGGAACCGCTGCGCCCGCTCCACTGCGCGCGGTGGTCTTCCCGTGAGGGATTGCTGGTCGGGAGCGACCCTGCGGGGAGGGCGGCATGGGCCTGCACATGCCGAGCCTGCCCGATGCCGTACCGGCATCCCAAAGGGGCGGGTCGCTCCCAGCCACGTCCAAGGAGCGCGAATCGGCATCGGCGCTCCGCCGGCCGTGGTGCAACCGCAAGCGCGCCAGCGACCTGCACGGCCGGGGCCGTGTCCGGCCGGCGGCGATTTTCGTGTCCGGCGCCCCCCAAAGCGCACCGGACACGCAGGACTTGCCACCACCGCCCGTTTCGGTCGTCCCTCCATCTCTACTGATTGCCGCTCAGCGTCGGCGCCCGTGACCCTTGCCGCGCGTGTCGAGCGCCTTGCGGTCCTCCTTCGCGCGCGAGCGTAACTTGATGACGGTCGCCGCCAAGTCCCGCCCCCGCGGGCTGATTCCGTAGAGGTGCCTTCCGCCTCGATCCGTCGGCCGGGCCAGTCCCGCATTGACGAGAGACTGGATCGCTCGCCCCGCCCGCAGCGCTCGGCACCGCAGCAGCAGCCGAACGTCGGCCGCGCCGAATGGCGAACCGTCCGCGAACTCGACCAGCACCCGCTTGGCGTCGTCCGCCGCAGCCTTGATCGACCGGAACCCCGGACCCGACCGGTCGGCGGCCGTCGAGACCCTCCGGGAGGCGGGCACCACGTACCAACGGTCCGCGCGGTCGTCCTCGCCTTCCATGTAATGGCCGCGTTCGAGCCGATACCCGACCGATTCGGCGCGGAACCGGTGAGCCCGCAGAATGACGCCCTGATCGAACTCGTTCATCGGCTGTACCCCGCGTTCAAGAGAGCGCCCGGCGGGAAGCCGGGTCAATGGCGTGTTGCGGATCGCGGCGGCCGGGCTTCAGCCTCCGAACCCGCCACCGAGGAGATGAACCTCCTTCGCGGGGCGGCTGGTGGTCGACTGGGGCGTATCTCGCGGGCCGGGAAACGGACACCGAAACCCGACCTGACCCCACGACGGGCTCAGCGGTCGTTTCCGGTCGATCCAAGGGGGTTTCGCGTAATCTACTGCTGTGGGATCGCCTCTGACGCACGGTCGCCGGTTGCCGAGGGGTAAGGGGAGCGAAACGGCTTGACCAGCGGCAGGGTCTGGTGTTTGACTGCGTCGGAGGATGAGGGTGTGTCGATCGGCACGGAAGATGTCCGGTTCGGCGGCTGCCTCGCGGAGGGAGCGGCGGAAGATCGGAGGGATCCTTGAGAGAGGAAAACCCATGACGGGTCCGCGAGACAAAAGGCTCACCGACATCTTGCCGATCCAGAATCCACGGGACTACAAGGCGCACTTCGCCACAAGGAACGGCGCTGGAGATGAACCGCTCGACGCCATGGCGCGCGGCGAGTGGAGAGGGTGGCAGGAGTACAAGCCGGGCGTGACGAAAGAGAAGCCGGAGGGTGTGGACGCATTCAACCGGAAGTTCGTCTTCTCGCTTGCGAGGGTCTACGAAGGTGCCGGGGCTGGCGACCCTGAGGGAAACGATATCTGGTTGTTCGGTGGAGTTTTCCGAGTCGTGGAGCGCCACGCCGGGCGATACGGGGTCACCTTGACAGAACAAGGCGAAGGGCTCGTTTGCCGCTTGAAGATTCGCTTCGACCTTACGGGCAGGAACCGGCGCAGGAAGCTGGAAACTGTGCTTGACGAATTCGAGATAGCGGACATCCTCCCTGATCCTCTTGCATGTCTGTCGAAGCGCCGGTGAACGTCGCGAAGGAGATCGCCGAGGCGCTGAAAGACGCAGAGGAGTACCCGGTGCGGGACTGGGATGCTCTCAAGATTGCCAAGGAACCCGGCATCTACATGTTCTGCGAGGGCGGTCGTCAATTGTACGTCGGGAGCGCAACGGGGCAAGCCGGTATCGAAGGGCGCCTGAGACGCCAGGTCCGCCCCAAGGGGATCGAAGACTACTCTTGGACACCGGAGAATCCGCCCCCTAAAGGTGTGCGTGACGCCCGGAACCTGTTGTTCCATGTTCTCGTTGATGACTACGGCCGCGCCCCCAAACCCCCGTGGGAGAATGCGGAGGACATCACTGCGCTCAACAACGCTTTCAAGCGCATCCACGGAATGGCGGTGCGGTGGGTGAAGTGCCCGGACAAGGACACGGCGATCCGCGCGGAACACTGCGCCATATGCCTACTTCAACCGGAATACGTCGCGAAGTGAGACGGAGGGCCGTGACGGAGCCGTCCGGACGATTGCTCGCCGGGTTGTCGCTGGTTTTCGCAGTCGGGGTCGGGGTCGGGGTCCCACTCGGCTGCTCACCCCCGGAATCAGAAGCTCTCCCGGAATCCGAGCCCTCAACGTTCGAGCTCACCGCGGAGGAACGGGCGATGGGGTCGGCCCGGTTCGAGGTCCACGTGATCTCGGAGCCGCTATCGTTCCCGCCCCGCGACCACCGGGTGGTGGCGGAGGTGACGACTCCCGAGACGGAGCCCGAGCGCGTGGTCGAAGCACTCATGCGTGCGGCTGTCTCCGTCCACCGGGAAAACGGCTTTCCGTTTGCGGTTATGGTCCGGCTATGGGACGGATGGCCGAACGCAGATACCTTCGCGAAGCGTGTCGAGGTGTATGCCCTCGACGGTTGCGGGTGGTCGGACGATCCTCCACGCAATTCGGCCCGGTGCTCGGGTCCGGTCTGGACGTTCGAGCGGGACGAACTCCCCGCGTGGATACTCCGCGACTCCCCGGATGTGCTCACGAATCCGCGCGCGAACGGATGGGCACTCCGCGTCTGGTGATAGGGGGGCCGTGACCGAGCCGTCCGGGCGCCCGGACCCGTGCCGGCACGGGCGGGAATGCGACCCGGAGTTGTCGGAGTTGAGGGCCGTGGCCGGCGGGGTGCGGGTCGGGTGGAAATCGGCGGCGCGGCAGGGCGCTCCACCCGTCCATGGGGCTGACGGCCAAGAGGCCGAGGAGGTTGCCGATAACGTCGGCGAGCCGGTCGTTCCGGGCGGTGCCCGGATAGGCATTTCGGAGGCGTCCGCAAGGCTGGCTCTCGGCCTGTTAGTGGCCGGGAGCCAGCCGACCCTGTGTTGAACACAGGAGGCTGGCAAGGGGGGCCGCCTCCCCCCTCGAACCCCCTGCCTGTCGCGCCGCTGCTCAGGCCGCGGATGTGCGGGGCGACGCCCCCGAACCCCGTCGCCGGTGCGCTCAGCGCTGATGAAGCATCGCACCGTGATGGTCTTCGCCCGCAGCTTCTACCAGCCGGAAGTGAACAAGACGGTTTGTTTCACCCGATCCGGCCAGTTACGCGACACGGATTCCGGCGCGCTTAGCGGACTCTCACGACGGTTCCGCCGACCTTTCGTTCAACGCTGAGACCGTCGGGGATGCGTTCGGTGAGAGTGGGCACGTGGGTGATGATTCCCACCATCCGCTCGCCATCACGCAGCCGCTCCAGCGCCTCGACGGCTTGATCAAGGCTCTCGGGATCCAGAGTCCCGAAACCCTCGTCGATGAACATCGCATCGAGACGGGCCCCCGCCGAGTGTCCGGCGATGTCGGCGATCCCATGGGCCAAGGCAAGTGCGAGGGCAAGCGAAGCCAAGAACGTCTCGCCACCCGAGAGTGTCACGACGCTCCGGCGTTCGTCCGCGTTGGCGTGGTCGATCACCGTGAAATTGTTCTTGAACGAAGTGAGACTGTACTGCCCGGCCGAGATCTTCTTCAGTTCGTTCGAAGCACGAAGTGCAAGATCCCCGATACTCTCGTCGAGGAGAAAACCGATGAAACGATCAGTCTTGAGTTCGTTCGCGACCTTGTCGTACTGGTACATGCGGTCACGTTTCTCATCGATGTCCTCCTGAAGCTGCGCTTTCCGCTCAAGCTGTTTCTCGATCGATGCGACGGCGACTGCGGACTGATCGGCAGTCCGGCGAGCCTCGCGGGCGGTTTCTTCAAGGGCGGATGTTGCGGCTGCGGCGTCGAGCGACGCCGCCTCGATGCCAACGTCGGATGCCGAGACACAAATCGAGGCATCGAGCGCCTCGACCGCCGTTTCCAGTTCGGCGATTTGCTGGCCCGCCGTTTCCCGGAGGCTACGGGAATAGGCATGCAGCCCATGGGTCTCCGCTTTGCGGTCCTCTGGATCGGGCGGCTGGGGGGGATCGGGAACCTCAACCTCCAGCCGACGGAGTTGCACACAACGCTCTCCCAATAGCGTCCGATGATGTCCACGCTGACGATCGAGATCGGCCAACCCGTCGTCTACGACCTTCCAGGCCTGAACCGCTTTCCGGTGTGCTTCTTCGGCCTCTTCGTGCGCTGCCTCAGCCTTCTTCCGTACGTCCGCTGCGTCTCGTAGGCGCGTCATTCGTGCCTCGATCACGTCTTCCACCGGCTCCGGAATCGGGTCACCGAGACCATCGCTCAGCCGAATGTTGGCAGCCTCCACCCGTTCCCACGCCAAGTCACGCGCCTTCTCGGCTTCCCTCCCGGTGGCTTGGAGCGCGGCCAGCTTCGCCTTCGACTCGGCCAACTCGTCCAAGATCGCCGCGTTCCGGTCTCCTTCGGCATCCAAGTTTCTCTTGGCATCCGCTTCGCGCTTGGTTGCCCTCGCCCTCGCTGCTCTTGCATCCTCTGGTGATATCGCGTGTTCTAGTTCCTCCAATTGCTGCTCAAGTGCCTTGGCTGCGGCGTCACACTCCTCCTGCTTTGTCACCTTCGAAGAGAGCCGCTTCTCGGTGCTGACAAAGGTCTCCTGTGCCTCTTGAAGCACGGTTCTGTGTTCTGCCAGCACTGACTCGGTTTCCGCTTCCGTTGCCGGGAGTTCCTCGATGGAGGCCCCACAGACGGGACACTCATCTCCTTCCTCCAAGTGCAACCTCAACACTGCGGCCCGGTGCTCAGCTTCAATCACTTGGAGTTTGGATTCTGCCCCGTGGCGGTCCTTCAGGGCCTCTTGGCGATCCGCTTCGATTTCCGCCACCTCGTCACCGAGTGCTTCCGACTCCGCGACCTTGGCTTGGAGATCTTGGCTGAGTTTCTCCGCGTGTTCCGCGATCCTGAGCGTTTCCTCGGCCGAACTTCGCACCTTGACAGCCACCTCATGCGCCTCCGTCGCGTCAGCTTCGGCCTTGTGTGCCGACTCCTGCTTCGCCTGCAACTCCTCAGCTCGCGACTTGGCCTCCTCCAGCGCCTGCGCGTTCTCGTCGACTTCGACGGAGCGGCTCTTGATCTCCTCATCCGCCTGCCTCAGGGATTCGGCAGCCGCCTTGAGCGTGGCGAGGACTCCCTCCCCTCCCGTCTCTTCCTCAGTCTCATTCCACGTCTCCCGCGCCTGACGCCTCGCCTCCTGAGCATCCGATTGCACGCGCTCGGCAGCGTCGACGGCGGATTTGGTCTCCGCCTCGCGCGCGCTCTGCTCCTTCAACGTGGCAGCCGACTCTTCGAGTTGTGGCCCTTGAGCGTCGAGAGCGGTCGCCAAGTCGGCGATGTCGCCGCAGCGGCCGGCGACCGTCGTTCTCACGGCCAAGCTGTCGCGCGCGGCCCGGTACGCTGCTTCCACGGTGCCGGCGGCCTCTTCAGCTTCCTGCGCCCGCTTCGCGGCCTCTTCAAGAGCCTCGCCCGTCGCGTCGCCAAACTCCTGCGCAAGCAGTTCTACTCTGGTCTCTACCGCCGCCCGAAGGTCACTCGCCTTCTTCCGCGCGAGCGCCCCTGCGCGTTCGAACCTGTGCAGGTCCAGAAGGCGAATGAGAATTCTCCGACGCTCCGTCACGTCCCCCCTGAGGAAGGACGCGAAGTCACCTTGAGGCAGTAGTACGGCTGTGGTGAACGACCCGTAGTCGAGGCCAAGAATCTCGACCACTCGCTCGGAAACCGCCGTCACTCCACCCCGCTCCACTTCGGGAGTCGCTGTTTCCCCCTCGATTCGCTCGAGTGTGGCGACTTGGGCTCCCTGCTTCCGGATCCGGCGGGCCACTCGGTATTCCGCATCCGCCACCCGAAAATCGAGCTGGACCTTGGCTTCCGACGCTCCCAGGGAGATCAACTCCTTCAGGTCGCGCTTCCCGGCACGCGGAACCATCCCGTAGAGAGCTAGGGTGACGGCATCCAGGATACTTGTCTTTCCGGATCCGGTAGGACCTGCGATGACGAACAGGTCCAACTTGCCGAAGTCGATTTCTTGCGCCTTCCGGAACGACGTGAAGCCTTCCACGACCAAACGGACGGGCCTCATCCTGTCACCTCCACCAGAAGCGACTCGAACAAATCCAGTTCCTCTTGATCGGGCTCGGCTCCTTGCTTCTCTCTCAGGTAGTGGGCGTATTGCTCGCGGGCCGTGAGCCCACGGATTCTGGTCTCCGCCTGCGTCTCCCCACGCGGGTAGTCCAACTGCACCTGAAGCGCATTCGGGAGCAGCGCGCGCACTTGATCTCCGAGGCCGGGCATAGGCCCCCCGCATGTGAGTTTGACGCGGAGGAAGGCATCGCCCAGTTCGTCCTTCTGGGCGCCCAGTTCCTCGAACGTTCCTCGGACGTCGCGCAACCGTCGTCCGCCGGTTACTGGCTCCGTACGGACATCCGCCGGCTTTCCTGGTTCAAGCTCCACGATGTTGACGGACTTCTGCTGTTCGACCTCCCCAAAATCGAGTTGGAGCGGCGATCCGCTGTAGTAGGCGGGACGCGAAGAACCGGGGACCCGTTGAGGTCGGTGAACGTGTCCCAAGGCAGCGTATTGCACCTCGGGAAGCGCTTGGGGAGTAATCGCGTATGTCTGTCCGACCGTCAGTCCCCGCTGCCCTTCACCGGGTGCCGATCCCGAAACGAAGAGATGACCCGCGAAAACGGTACAGGTGGAAGGATCCAGGGGTTCGCAGAGCCTTTCAATGATGAACCGCATCTCTTCCGCGTAGTTCTGGAACGTCTCGCCCGGCAAGCCCATGAGTTCGCGGGCTCCGAAGAGTTGTCGTTCGAAAACCCAGGGAAGAACCGCGACTTGGAGTTCGGTGGATTTGTCGCGAGCCTTAATGTGGACGATCCCGCCGGCATCCGGTCGCCTCACTTTCGGCACCACACGGATCGTGAAACGCTGTAGGAGGGGCTCCAAGGCCCTCCAACGCCGCGGATGATCGTGGTTTCCGGGAACAAGAAGGACAGGAATTTCCCGGCGTTCAATCTCCACCAAGGTGTCGTAGACGACCTTCTCGGCTGCAGCCGATGGGGCTAGGTGATCGAAAATGTCTCCGCACACGAGCACGGCGTCCACCGCCTCGCGTTCCGCGATATCAACGATCTCAGCGAGCACTTCTTCCGCTTCGTCACGCCTTGGCCGACCGGCGAGGGTCTTCCCTACGTGCCAGTCGGATGTGTGAAGGATTCTCATCAGCAAGGATTCTCGTTAGGGGGTGGGTTCAGTGCGACAATCGGTTGGCTGGTGTTTCTGTGCAGTAGCGGTTCGGTCCTCTCTGGCGTCCGGACGACGCCTGTCATGCTCTGTCCGTCGAGGTCGTCCGCTCGAACCTTGCGAACGGGTCCGCCGTTTTCGACACAGGCGGCGCTTCGCCCGAGCGGGTAGCCCAAGATGGGAACGGGAACGTAACCTCTAGCGGAAGTGGCAGGTGTGGCTGCTGCAGCAGCATCGTACCCGGCTTCAAGAGGACTGCCCGCTGTCGGGCCGTTTCGGTCAGGAACCCGTACTCCGCACGGGCCGCCTCCGCGGGATCGAGGCGTCCCACAACTCGGATCGCCGCATTTGCCACGATGCGCCGCTCGATCTCGCTGGCGGTCTGCTGAGCCCCGATCAGGATCACGCCCAGGCTCCGCCCCCGTTCGGAGATATCGAGGAGGACTTCCTTGATCGGTGACCACCCGTCTCGGGGTGCGTACTTGTTCAGCTCATCGAGCACCAGGAACACGAGGGGACGCGCCGTGCCGACGGCTTCCTTCTGCTCGAAGAGGCGCTTCACCACGACGCCCACAACAAACCGTTTCGCGCGGTCGTGCAGGTTATGGATATCGATGACCGACACCTGCTTCCCTTCCCAGTCGATGCGGTGTTTGTCCGGGTCGGGCGTCTCGTCGCCCCGGATGAGGTGCCCGCAATGGAACCGTGCGCTCTGCAGGCGGCGCAGGAAGGCCGTCACCGTCCCGGAGGCCGCGTATCCTGCCCAACTCGACCCGTCGGTCGAGAGCCGCTCTTCGATGAGGTCACATAGCGCCGCGAACGACCTGACATGACGCGAACTCCCATCATCATCGGTGAAGCGGATGGTGGACGGGCTATCCGGAACGGCCTCGGCCTCGCGTGCGAGGCCTGCTTCCACGCGGGCGACGAGATCCGCGATCTGGCTCCGTTCGTCACCGGCTTCCGCGAACATGAATCGAAGCAACTCGCCTTGGACGACATCGCGCACCGTCCAGAAGTACGGTCGGACACCCTTCTGCCGACTGCCGGTGTCCGGGACCGGCTCAGCACTCTCCCGTCGGGCCGGAGCCCAGATCCCCACCGAACGGAATGGTCCGGCCTCGAGACCTAGCGCCTCGTACCGCTCGCGCGCGGAGTCGTCGAGTTTCGAATTCGGTTGATCCAGAAAGAGCAAATCCTCACCTTTGACGTTGAAGACCAGGGCCTTCGTGTTCGCGGCCTCTCGCCCAAGAACATCCGAGTGAAAAAGGGTGTAAAGGAGGAAGCTCGCGTAGGTCGTCTTCGTGGCAACGCCAGAGACTCCAGAAATGTTGACGTGCGCACCGCGCTGTCCGTCGAGAAACGACAGATCGAGGTACACTGGCAGCCGATCGCGGGACTGCCCCGCGACGAGCGTCTTCTCCATGGCATCGAAGTGCAGCGCCTCGTCGCGGTCCCCGCCCCGTACACGTACAACCTCCTCGCCCGGCGTCGGGGGCACCCATATCTCGGGTTCAACCCGGGTGGTGACAACCTGTGCGGAGCTTGCCACTTGGAGAGGCAGGACTCCTTCCTCGGACAGGAAGACGTCGCTCTCGAAGCGGGCCCCTTCGTGCTGCGAGCGTACCATGTTCACGACGCCGGACAGGCGCACCACACCGATGTCCGGAACGTGCGCCCGGACCAGCACTACATCGTCGAGCTGCACGTACGCGTCCGGGCGGATGGCGATCCACCACCTGAGCGGCGTTGAGGCCTCGGTGCCCAGCACGACGCCGACGGATTGGCTCTCCTGCGCAGACATGTTTCAGGGACTGCCTTTCGGTGAATTGGTTGTGCCATCAAGTCGACACTCGGCATCGGCAAGAAACGGCCGACTTGCGAAGGTCAGGTTGCCGGTCCACCCTCCCGCCACACCGCAACTTCGAGGGATCGCCGAAGGAGTAGGGGGTCGCCGAGTCGGTGGCGCAACACGGATTCGAGTCGACCTACAGGATAGAGGTTCTGGGGCGCCCTCGGATCCCGCCCGATCCGAGAGGCGAACCGGGGGAGGATCGACGCGGTCAGATCGGCAAGCCGGATGGCTTCTTCAATGTCCGACTCCGCTGACACTTCGAGCCGTACGATGCCCGTCATCACTCCGTCAATCGGCCGTCCCGACGCGATCCGAACGTACCAGGAGTATCGGGTCAACTGCTGGTCTCCGATGCCGAACAGCGGGGTGCGCGTCCCGGAGGCCAGCCTTCCTAGGATGTGCGAGCGTTCTGGCGGCAGGTAGGCCCTCGACTGCCGCTTGATCAGTCCGACCACCGGTCCCGCCACGGAGAGATACGTGAGCGGTCCGTCGAGGATCAGAAGTTCGGCTTCTCCCGACCCGAAGATCCTACTGGCCAGATTCGCCTCCGCTTCCCGCATCTGATTCTGAAGACCATGGATCGGGTCAACCGGAGCTCGGCCATCCACGCTCCGGCAGGGGTATCGAAGCGACTGCCCTCCGATGCTCGCCACGAGATCCGGATGGTGCAGACCGTCCCCCACGACCAGCGCCCTTCCGACCTCCACTTGGTCGATCGAGGGAGGCTCAGCCGCCCAAGCCGCCCCGACCGCCCAAGATCCTGCGAGCGCCGGGGCAACCAAGTCGGCATCCTCCGCATAGAGTCGCAGATCGATCCGTCGAACCCCATCCACGAAGACACAGCACGGAAGGGCAACCGCCGCCTCAGGGGCCATCGTTTCCCACCGATCCGTCTCGACATCGAGTTCCACGGACGCGGGAGTGAGTTCCTCCAGTTCAACGGAACTCCCATACTCTGGATCCCAAGGATCGACTCTCAGGCGCGGCATGCGAAGCCTCTCGCTGCGAGATTCTGGATTGAGCTTAGGAGGGTCTCCTTGGAACCCATTTCCTATCTGCCCGTCGTGACCCCGCGTTAAAGGTCCCGCCGCGCGGCCATTGGCAGGCCATGCTCGCGGCGGCCAATACCGAAGCGGTAAGGTATCGCATGCAAGATGCCAATGCTCCGCCGGCCCGTGTTCGGTCCGGTGGTGGATGCCGACGCGGACGTGAACGAGCGGGGCGGGTTCGGCCGGACCCCGCTTCACATCGCGGCCCTCTACAACCCGGTGGCTTTTCCGATGCTCTTGGAACTCGGTGCCGACCCGGAGGCCCTTGACCGGGACGGCAGGACGCTAATGGACTACACCGTCGACGACACCTTTGGCTGCAGGGGTGGGAGTTGGTGAGGAACCACATCGAGGAGAGGGGGCAACCAGTCTCGCGTCCCGTTGCCGCCACCGTGGGCCAGTGGAATCCAGTTCTTCCGGGCGGAAACAATGGTGGGAGCAATGCCGCCGATGCGCCAGTAAATAGTTTATTGACAGCGGTTTGCGAACATAATCCGAGCAGTCCGCGGGAACTCGCTGGGAGGAACGTTGCCGAAACGCGGGTTTGGGCCGACCTTGTGGCGCGTCGTCCGCGGGGGCGGGCGACCCGGTCTCCATTGCCGAAACCGCCGCACAAGGATGGCTTGCGAAGATGAGTATGATTCTCGGGATCCTGCTGCTCAGCACGGTCGTCGTCGCCCTGCTGCTCGGACAGCTCGCCCGGATGTCCCTCCGGGAACGCATCCTTCAGACCGTCGCCATGCTCGCCGCGGCGTTCATCTTCTACGGCCTCGTAGAGCTCTTGGAGTCCGCCACCCACTAGCCTTCGGGACGTAACAAGCGCTGCAGCTAGCCGCTCTCCCGCCCAGCCTTCCGCTGGCGCAGGAGCCTCAGCCGCCCGCGGTGGTGTGAACGGTCGTGGCGGGTACCCCCGCGCTGTCGGTTTCATTCGGGCCGTGGATGATCTTGGAGCCCTGCCAGGCGGCGATTCCGACCATGAAGGTGGCGAAGACACCCACGAGGAGGGCGAAACGCCGCAGCCGCCGGTCGTCCCGCTCGTGCAGCGCGAAGGCGGCGAGCGCGCCGGCGGTGAAGGCGGGGACGGCCGCCCACGTGGCCCAGAAACGGTGCGTCTGGACGATGCCCGGCCGCACGAACGTGCGGTCCGCGACGACATCGGCCGCGGCGAGGCCGGTCAGGTAGGCGGGCGCTACGAAAGCGCCGGCGATGACGAGGGCCACGAGCCCCCACAACTCGAGCGGCTCGCGGTCCCGCGCCCACCCGTACAGGCCGACGGCGCTCCCGCTCGCGGCGAGGACGATGGGGAACGAGTGCGAGAGGATATGCAGGTGTTCCCAGCTCACCGTCATCATCTTGACACGCCTTCCAGCCGGACTAGAATATCGCTTCCCAACTCGCCCCCTTCGTCTAGTGGCCCAGGATACCTGGTTCTCAGCCAGGAGACAGGGGTTCGATTCCCCTAGGGGGTATGAAGCGCCGCGACGGGTCCCGACCGGATCCTCGCGGCGCTTGTCACGTCACGGGACGTCCGGCGCATTCAGGGTCCAGTCGTACTCGTGGTCGAGAGAGCCGTCGAAATCCCGAAGCTGCGCCGCCAAATCGCCCTCGGCGTACGTCCGAAGGTGTTCGAGCACGCCGGCCTCGGAATCCCCGAAATCCTCCCGATACCAGAAGTAGATGCTGGAGACGAGGCCGGACGCGTCGTCCCGGAGTGTCACGCCCCGCGGGTGATTCACGTAGTCCCGCGCCGCCTGATCCAGAAGCCGCTCCAGGTTGTCGGCCGTATAGGTCTCCGGCGCGAGATTCGGGCAGCCCATGCTGGCGCAGTTCACGCCGTAGTGGATCCGGCTGTCCCGCCAGATGGGACGCAGAATGTCGTGCTCGATGTTGTCCAGCGTCAGCGGGTGCCCTGCCACCATGGCGTGGATGTCGCGCCACGGGCCCGTGCCGGGAATCAGGCCCTCGTGGATGTCCTTGATCGACTCGACGGGATACTCGTCCACGACGACCCGCAGGGTCACGGCGTTGTAGAGGTTGATCCAGTACGCCATCTGTACGTCCTTCGCGTACTGTCGCGGGTCCAGCCCCTGCAGATAGTCGATGTAGCCGGCCAGGCGTGCCCGGTCGGCGGCGTTCGCCCGCAGGCCCGCGTAGTCGACCAGGTTGATGCCGGACGGGTCGTCGGTGATCAGGTAGGCGTCGAGCAGCGCCTGCCATTCACTGTGGTCGAGCCGCGCGGTATTCGTCGGGTCGTGGTCGTCCCAGGCCACGTCGGTGGACGGCCCGGCGCAGGACATCACGCCGAGCGCGAGGAGACCGAGCAGCCCCCGCAGAGCGACCCGTGCCGAAATTCCTTTCATTTTCCTGCCTCCTGCGACCCGGCGGAGCGCGCGGCGCGCCACTGCCGCCAGCGGAGCCGAGCGATCATCGAGAGGATGCCCGCGCTGGCGCCGACGACTCCCCGGACCGTTCCGCCCACCTTCGACCGGCCGAAGCGGCGGCGCAAGGTGTCCACCGGCACTTCGACGACGCGCAGACCGTGCCGGATGGCCTTGATCTGCATCTCCACGGTCCAGCCGTACGTGCGATCCCGCATGTCGAGGCGGCGCAGGGCCTCGGCCCGTATCGCGCGGTAGGGGCCGAGGTCGGTCACCGCCGCGCCCCACAGCAGACGTATCAGCAGGCCGGCGACCCGGTTGCCCGCGATCTGCGGAGCCGACAGGGCGCCCGGCTCCCTCCGGCCCAGCGCGCGCGATCCGATGGCCAGGTCGGCCCCGCCGGCGACGGCTTCGAGCAGCCCGAGCCCCTGCCCGGCGTCGAACGACCGGTCGCCGTCCGTGAACAGCACGATGTCGACGGGGCGCAGGTGCGCGAGGGCCGTCAGGCAGGCCAGCCCGTAGCCCGGCGTATCCTGCCGGACAGTCCGCGCCCCGGCCTCGCGCGCGCGGGTCGCGGTCGCGTCCGCCGACCCGTTGTCGCAGACGACGAAATCGTCGACCACGCGCCGGCCGCGGTCATCGCGCAGTGCAAGCAGATCGGCGACGACATCGCCGATATTCCGCTCCTCGTCCCGCGCCGGCACGACCACGCCCACCGTCATTCCCGCGTACACGCCGGCCGGCCCCCCGCCTACCCGCTCCGGCTCAGAAGTCGACCTGGGCGAGGAAGAGGAACTGGCCATCGGACAGCGTCGGGGCGTGGGGCAAATCGTCGAGCGCGCTGGCGTACTGCAGCCCGAACCTCGCGTAGCCGTCCGGATACAGGTTCAGTCCGAACACCATGAACTTCCGGTCGGCGCCCAGAGCCGGCCGGAATCCGTCGTACCGCACGACGCCCTCGAGCAGCCCCCAGGGCCGATAGCCGAACTGCACCCAGCCGCCGGACGCCTCCGTCTCGGCCGGCCCGCTCCCGCTGAGCGGAGCATCGAGATCGAAGTCCGCCCGCAGGTACTCGCCCGTCAGCGTCAGGTTGTGGTAGGAGACCTGAACGTCCGCACCCCAGTACAGGCGGCTGCCCGCGAAATCGGACGTGATGCCGGGCGCCGCCGATCGGTCTCCGGTGATGATGCCCTTGCCGAGCGGCGCGGATGTGTCCTCCGAATAAGCGAGGGAAGCTCCCGCCTGCACGACGAGTTCGTCGTAGAAGGCGATCGTGCCGATCGAGTTGTACTGCACGCGGCCGGCGAACATGTAGTCGTCGCCGTCGTTCGTGATGGACCGGCCGTTGCCGTTGTAGAGGCCGGCCCCGTAGGTGAACCGGCCATCGAGCGCCTGCCCGCCCGCCTGCACACCGATCTGCCGGTCCGGCCTGAGGGCGGTCGCGGCCTGCGAGCGCTCGACGAACGTGATGTCGCTCCGCGACACGGTGGCTTCGTAGCCGAAGTAGGGCTTGAACATGCCGAAGCTGAGCTCGAATTCCGGAATCACCGGCATCGTGACCACCGCGTCGTGGATCCGGTACGCGTCCCGCGACGCGTCGTAGCGGACAACGAACTTGTAGTCGAAGACGAGTCCGACGGCGCCCTCCACCTTGAGGCGGGATTCGAAGAGCCGGAATCCCTGCCCGCCGAGGGTGGAATCCGAATGCGCCCGGGCTCCGGCGCGCAGCAGTCCTCCGACCTCGATCGGCGAGGCCTCCTGCGCCGCCATTCCAGCCGGCATGGCCAGGCCAAGCACGACGACCGTTCGCGCGCACATTCTCGCGATCATGTATCACTCCTCATCAGGTATCGCTCCTCATCATGTTTCGGGTTCATCGGGCTCGTCGACATCGAAGTTCGCGTGGAGGTAGCGCCAACCTCCCAGGCCGATCGCCGCGTTGATCCAGAAGTGCCCGACGATGGACGGGAACAGACTGTCCGTCCAGATGACGGTCACCGCGAGCACAACGCCGAGCGCCGTCGCCCGGACCACGCCGACCAGCTTCTGGTATCCGTGAGCGAGTCCGAAGGACACGGAGACCAGCGCCACGCCGAGCCAGGGGTTGCCGGTCCATGCCGAGACGGCCCACAGGCCGAATCCACGATAGGCATACTCTTCGCAGACCGCCGCGATCCCGGAGAGCGCGAGAAACCAGCGTTTTTCCGAGGCGTTTCGCGGCATCAGCAGCAGGACGGCCCCGGTCTCCCGGAGCCCGGCGATCCGTGCGGCCGCGGTGATCAGCCAGGCTGCCAGGAGCCCGACGGCGGCCACGCCCAGGCCCTGGAGCAGCGCGGCCGGCGGCGCGTCGACCCTCCAGCCGAGCGCGGCCGCGGGGACGTTCTGCCACGCCGCGACGCCGAGCGTGACCAGGCCGAGCACGACGAGCGATGCCCCCACCGACACGTACAGCAGCCGGCGGTGTTTCGCCGCTGCGGCGAGATCGGCCCCGCGACGGGCATCGAGGGCGGCGAGGAGGGGCATGCCGATCAGGAGCAGCACAGCGTACGCCGCCGCGATCGGGGTCGGAGTCTCCGGCATCGCGGACGGATAACGCGGCGGAGGCGCCGCGTGCAACACGCGCACCGAACGACGACGGCCGGGCCCGTTGACAGCGGCACGCGCTTCGGGGACGTTCACGCGCATGCCGCTCGATATCGCGATCGCCCAGTTCCGGCCCTCCAAGGGCGACCTCGACGCGACGCTGGACGGCTGCGCGGGGATCATCCGGCGCGCGGTCCGGTCGGAGCCGCGGCCCCGCCTGATCGTGTTTCCGGAGACCGCGCTCACAGGCTATTTCCTCGAAGGCGGCGTTCGGGAGCAGGCCATCGCGGCCCCGGAGCTGTTCGAGGCCCTCAACGCGCGAGCCGGCGAAGAGGCGGACGGCCTCGACGTCGCGATTGGCTTCTACGAGCGGGACGCGGCGGGGATCTACAACTCCTCCCTCTACGCGACGCTCGGGCCCGGCGGCGGGATCCTTCACGTCCACCGGAAGGTGTTCCTCGCCACCTACGGCGTCTTCCAGGAAGAGCGGTTCGTCGAGGCGGGGGCCGGAATCCGCGCGTTCGACGGGCCGCCGGGACGGATCGCGCTGCTGATCTGCGAAGACGGCTTTCACTCGGTCTCCGGCACGCTGGCCGCGCTCGATGGCGCGTCGATCATCCTCATCCTCAGCGCCTCGCCGGCGCGAGGGGCCGCCCCCCGGGCCGGAGTCCCCGGCAACCTCGTCCGCTGGGACGCCCTCGCGAGTGCGGTCGCCGCGGAGCACGGGGTGTTCGTCGTCGTGTCCCAACTGGTCGGGTTCGAGGGGGGCAAGGGATTCGCCGGCGGATCCGCCGCGTACGATCCGCGCGGGCACCGGCTCCTTGCGGGGCCGCTGTGGGATGAAGCGCTGCTGTCCGTGCGGGTGGACCTCGACGAGGCCGCGCGCGCCCGCTCCGAAGAACCGCTCTTCTCGGACCTCGAACGGTCCTGGACCCGTCTTCTCGTGAACAGTCCGGGATCCGGCGTCGGCCGCCCCCCCGCCGAGATCGAATGAACGGGGGCTGGCCGCCGCCGGGGATCGCCGAGAGCCGCGCTCCGGACCCCGCCGATTCGAGCCCGCTCGACATCGACACCGGCCTCGTGCGGGACTGGCTCGTTCAGTTCCTCCGCGAGGAGATCGAGCGTCGGCGCGGCTTCCGCCGGGTCGTGGTGGGGTTGTCGGGAGGAGTGGATTCCGCCCTGACGGCGGCGCTGTGCGCGGAGGCGCTCGGCCCGGAAGCGGTGCTCGCCCTCCTGTTGCCCTACCGGACGTCGAGCCCCTGGAGCCGCGAGCACGCCCTGCTCGTGGCGGAGAAGTTCGAGATCCCGACCCGCACGATCGATGTCACGAGCGCCGTGGACGGCTACCTCGAGGAGTTCGAGCCCGGGGCGGGTGGACACCGGAGGGGCAATGTGGCGGCGCGCCAGCGGATGATCGTCCTCTTCGACCAGGCCTTCAAACTCTCCGCGCTCCCCGTCGGCACCGGGAACAAATCCGAGCGTCTCCTCGGCTACTATACGTGGCACGCGGACGACTCCCCGCCGGTGAATCCGCTGGGGGATCTGTTCAAGAGTCAGGTATGGGCGCTGGCGCGGGCCGTCGGCGTGCCCGCCGAGGTCGTCGACAAGCCGGCGACAGCGGATCTGATTCAGGGGCAGACGGACGAGGAGGACCTGGGCGTCACGTACCCGGAAGCCGATCTCATCCTCCACCACTTGATCTCCGGACGCGGGCCGGACGACCTGGTCGAAGCGGGGTTCGAGAGGAAGAAGGTCGAACGCGTCGCGGATCGACTCGAGAGCACGCACTGGAAGCGTCACCTGCCGACGGTCGCAATGCTCTCGCCGACCGCGATCGGGGAGTGGTACCTGAGACCGGTCGACTACTGACGGACTTGTCATGGGGGGAGGATAGGCGGGTCGCGTAACGTCTCCAGACAAGGAACTGTCACGAGTTCGTCACGGGTCGAAACGCGCTCTGTCACGTGTTACGATACCGCCCGCCCTGGACCCGTTGGACGCGGATGGAGTGATGCCGGACGCACAGATCCTGGTTGTGGACGACGAACCGGATATCCTCAGCGTGCTCGTCTATCACCTGAGCCGCGAAGGATACCGCGTCACGACTGCCGTGAACGGTCAGGGCGCGCTGACCTCGGCGGAGGCCGAGCAGCCGGACCTCATCATCCTCGATCTCATGCTGCCCGGCATGGACGGATACGAGGTGCTGCAGCGGCTGCGGGGCGCCGAGAGCACGAGTTCGATGCCCGTGATCCTCCTGACGGCGAGGCGGGAGGAAGACGAGCGGGTCAAGGGATTCGAGGTCGGCGCGGACGACTACATCACGAAGCCGTTCAGTGCCCGCGAACTCACGCTTCGGGTCGAGGCGCTCCTGCGGCGGTCGAAGGCCGAACCCGTCTCCACGTCGCGGAGGGTAACGGTGGGACCGGTCGTGCTCGACCGGGAGGCGCACCGGGTCTTCTCGGAGGGCGTGGAGGTCGATCTGACGCGGCTCGAGTACCGTCTGCTCGAAGTGCTGCTGGAGCGACGGGGGCGCGTGCAGACCCGCCGCCAGTTGCTCCAGGCCGTCTGGGACACGAACGCGGCGATCGAGACGCGCACGGTCGACATGCATGTCGCCCGACTGAGAACCAAGCTTGGCAACGCCGCCTCCCTCCTCGAAACGGTGCGGGGGATCGGCTACCGATTCCGCGCGCTCGACAAGTAGGTGGCGAACCGCTTCTTTCTGGCCGCCGCCGCGGTGCTCGTCGTGGCGTACGCCGCCGCCCGGCTCCTCCTCCGGCTCGACGGGGCGGGCGTGGGGGTCGAGTTCGCCCTCCTCGGGGGCATCCTGCTCCTGCTGTGGCCGGTTGCCCGACTGGTGGCCCGAAAAACCGACCGGGAACTCGGAGAGGCGCGGGAAGCCGTCGACCGCGTGCGCGACCGCGTGAAGGTCTCCGAACGCGAGTCCGGCGACCTGCGGGTGCTGTTCGACCGGTTGGACGATGGCCTCGCCTTCATCGACCGGGAAGGACTGGTGAGTCTCTGCAACCCCGCCTTCGAGCGCTGGGCCGGACGCGATGTCGCACCCGGGGCTCGAGTCGGCACGCTCTTCCGTTCTCCCGGCATCGCCGAGGCCGTGAGCGCTGCGCAGCGGGGAGAATCCACGACGGCGGAGGTGGAACTCGGCGAACACACCGTGCTGATGTCGACCCGGCCACACCGGTCGGGCGCAATCATCGTACTCCACGACCTCACGGTCCTGCGGCGACTCGAGGGGGTCCGACGAGATTTCGTGGCCAACGTGTCGCACGAACTCAAGACGCCGCTCACGAGCGTGGTCGGTTTCGCCGAGGCACTCGTCGAAGGAGGCATCGACGCGGATCAGGCAGGTGGATTTGCCCGGCGCATCCTCTTCAATGCGACGCGCATGCGCTATCTGGTCGATGACCTGCTCGACCTTTCTCTCCTCGAATCGGGCAGCTGGAGCCCCGAGCCGGCGACGGTCTCGGTCGGGGCGGTCGCCCGGGAGGCCTGGGAGACGCTCTCGCCGAAAGTCCGGGCGGACGATCTCGAGCTGCGCGTGTCGGGGACCGAGGAGTCCGCCTGGGCGGACCCGGATGCGGTACGTCAGGTCATGCGGAACCTGCTCGACAACGCGGCGCGCTACAGCGACGACGATCCGGCCATCAGCGTGCGGGTCGCGTCGGATGGACGGTTCCAGCGCGTGGAAGTCTCCGACCGCGGGCCGGGGATCGCCTCCGTGCACGTCGAGCGCGTGTTCGAGCGCTTCTACCGGGTTGACCCGGCCCGTTCGCGCGCGCGGGGAGGGACCGGACTCGGGCTCGCGATCGTGAAGCACTTCGTCGAGGCGCACGGCGGTGAGATCGGGATCGAAAGCGCGCTGGGTCGGGGGACGACTGTCTGGTTCACGCTCCCGGACGCCGCGCGGAGACCGGACCGAAAGAGCGTCGATGTCCCGGCCTGAAGGTCGGTTGCGGCCTCACGGGCAGCTTCGAGCGGGCCGCAGCCGGTGGGGCGAGCGCCTGATCGGGGCGCTGCTCTTCGGCTGTGGAGCGGTCTCGATCCTGACGACCGTCGGGATCGTCGTCGTACTGCTCACCCAGTCACTCGGCTTCTTCACCGAGGTGTCCCCCCTCGAGTTTCTCGCGGGCACGCGCTGGTCTCCGGACCTGGCTCCGCGGTCTTTCGGGATTCTCCCGCTCCTGAACGGCACACTTCTCGTCGCGGGGGGGGCGGCGCTCGTCGCGCTTCCGGCGGGCCTGGCGACGGCGATCTACCTCAGTGAGTACGCGTCGAGACGGACGAAGCGGATCGTCAAACCCGCGCTCGAGATCCTCGCGGGCATTCCGACCGTCGTCTACGGCTATTTCGCCGTCGTCTTCGTGACCCCGATTCTGCGCGCCGTCTTCCCCGGCGCCGGAGTCTTCAGTGCGGCGAGCGCCGCCGTCGTCGTCGGCATCATGATCCTCCCCATGGTCTCATCCCTGTCCGAGGATGCCCTGAGCGCGGTGCCCCGTTCGCTGCGGGAGGCCGCGTACGGCCTCGGCGCCACCCGGCTTGAGGTGTCGACGCGTGTCGTTGTGCCGGCCGGCCTCCCCGGGATCGCGGCCAGCTTCATCCTGGCCGTCTCGCGCGCGGTCGCCGAGACCATGGTCGTGGCGCTGGCTGCCGGCGCGACGCCGCGGATGACGCTGGACGTGCTCGAGAGCGTTCAGACGATGACGGCGTACATCGTGCAGGCGAGCCTGGGCGATGCACCGTCGGGGACGGTCGAGTACCGCGCCCTTTTCGCCGTCGGCCTGGTCCTCTTCTTCATCACGCTGGTCCTCAACCTCGTGAGTCGGCGCATGGCGACCCGCTTCCGCGAGAGTCACACGTGAGCTTCCCGTCCGGACGGCTTCGAGGCGGTCGTTTCGAACCGCGCGTCGAGGCCCGGCGCCGCGCGGGCATCCGGTTCAAGTGGCTGTGCCGCATCGCGGTGGCGTTCGGCGTCGCGTCGCTCCTGGTCCTCCTCGTGAGCATCCTCGCGGCCGGGATTCCGGCGCTCTCGCCCGACTTCCTTGCGAACGACCCGTCGCGCTTTCCCGAACGCGCGGGGATCCGATCCGCGATCCTGAGCAGCGCGTGGATGGTGGCGCTGGTGGCGGCGATGTCCTTTCCGCTCGGGGTGGGCGCCGCACTCTATCTCGAGGAATACGCGCCCCGGAACCGCCTCACGAGCCTGCTGCAGACGAACATCGCGAATCTGGCCGGCGTGCCGTCCATCGTGTACGGCCTTCTGGGCCTGGCGGTGTTTGTCCGCTTTCTCGCGCTGGAGCAGAGCCTCCTCACCGGGGCGGCGACGCTGTCTCTGCTCGTGCTCCCGCTCGTCATCATCGCGGCCCGCGAGGCGATCCGCGCGGTTCCCGGCTCGCTGCGGGCAGCCGCGTATGCGCTCGGCGCCACGCGTTGGCAGGCGATCCGGCATCACGTGCTTCCGGCGGCCATGCCCCGCATCCTCTCGGGGACGGTTCTCAGTCTTTCCCGCGCAGGGGGAGAGACGGCCCCGCTTCTCGTCATCGGGGCCTTCACGTTCACCGCCTTCGATCCGGTCTCGGCCGTGGACCCCTTCACGGCCCTCCCGGTCCAGATCTTCAACTGGACGACCGAACCGCACGGGGAGTTCCGCGCGCTGGCGGCAGGAGCCATAGTTGTACTCCTGGGGGTTCTGTTGCTGATGAACGCCGCCGCGGTCCTGATTCGAAACCGATACGAGAGGTGATCGTGCCGTCGGATGCGGTCCTCGAGACCATCGGACTCGGCGTCCGCTATGGCGAGACGCGCGTGATCGAAGACATCTCCCTCCGGATACCGGAGAGGCGGGTCGTAGCCTTCATCGGACCATCGGGCTGCGGGAAGAGCACGCTCCTGCGCTGCTTCAACCGACTGAACGACCTCGTGCCGGAGGCCCGCATTACCGGGCAGGTGCTGTTTCGGGGACGGGATCTGTACGAGCCGGCGGTCGATCCGGCCGATGTGCGGCGCTCGATCGGGATGGTGTTCCAGAGGCCGAACCCCTTCCCGAAATCGATCTTCGAGAACATCGCGTTCGGACTGCGGATCAACGGCTTCAAGGACGACATCCGCGATCGGGTGGAGGTTTCGCTGCGGGCGGCGTCGCTCTGGGACGAGGTGAGCCACCGGCTCGACGCGGACGCCCTCGGCCTCTCGAACGGACAGCAGCAGCGGCTCTGCATCGCCCGGGCGCTGGCGGTCGAGCCGGAAGTGCTCCTCATGGACGAACCGGCGAGCGCGCTCGATCCGATCGCGACGGGCCGCATCGAAGACCTCATCGGGAATCTGCGCGGAGACTACACGATCGTCATCGTGACGAATAACATGCGGCAGGCCGCCCGCATCAGCGACGACACCGCCTTCCTCTACATGGGCGAACTCGTCGAGTACAAGGAGACGCAGCGCTTGTTCACCAACCCGGAGGACCGGCGAACCGAAGACTACATCACGGGCCGGATGGGCTAGCGCAGTGTCCTTCAGGCAGTTCGACGACCGGCTCGACGACGTCACGCGCACGCTCCACCGGATGGCGCACGACATCGAGCAACTCGTTCAGCGGGCCGTGGCGCTCGTGGGCCAGCCGGCCGTGGACGTGGAGGCGATCCGGGAAGCGGACGACGCCATCGACCGGGCCGAGGTGGAGGTCGAGGAATCCACGGTGGAGATCCTCGCCCTGCACCACCCGGTCGCGAGCGACCTGCGCGTGCTCGTCACAGTCCTCAAGATCAACAACGACCTCGAGCGGATCGGCGACCACGCGGTGAACATCGCCGAAGCGGCGGAGCGGCTGGCGAGGGCCGAGAAGAAGGTCCCGATCCCGCCCGAACTGGACGAGATGAGCCGCATGGCGAGGGCGATGCTGCGGGACGCGCTGGACGCGTTCGCGCATCGGAACGCGGAGGACGCCCGGTCGGTGATCGCGCGGGACGACCGGCTGGACCAGCTCCAGGACTCGCTGGGCCGGGTGATGATCACTCATATGCCGGACTACAACCTGTCGGCGTGCCTGCAGGTCATCCTGATCGGGCGAAACCTCGAGAGGATCGGGGACCTGGCGACGAACATCGGGGAGGATGTCGTCTACATGGTCCAGGGCATCACGATCCGGCACCAGGAGGGCGCACCGGACCCGGCTTAGCAGGCCGTGGTCGCCTGCGGGTCGGCCCGCCCGTCAGCCCGAGGCGCTCCAGTGGTCGTCCACTTTGCGGCGGCGTTTCCGGACCGCCTTCAGCATCCGGTTCTGGTAGTCGATGCGGCGTTCGCCCGGCGCGCGCTCGCACAGAACGTATTCCCCCGTCGGCTGCAGTTCCCAGGCTCGCTGATTGTCTCGAAGGGCGAAGCGCAGCGTCTTGCGAAGGCGTTTCCGGATCCGCTTGTCGCGGACGGGCAGCATCACTTCGACGCGGTCATCGAGGTTCCGCCGACGCCAGTCGGCACTCCCGATCCACACTTCAGGTTTCCCGTCGTTTTCCCACCAGAAGATCCGGTCGTGTTCCAGGAACCGTCCGACGATGCTGCGCACGCGGATGTTCTCGCTGAAGCCGGGAATCTCCGGGCGGAGTCGGCACTGGCCGCGGACGATCAGGTCGATCTTCACGCCGGCCGCGGACGCCGCATAGAGGGCGCGGATCACCTTCGGATCGTCGAGGCCGTTCATCTTCATGATCATGCGCCCCTTCCGGCCGGCCTCGACGTGTGAAATCTCGCGCTCGATCCGGGCGGTGAGGGCCCGCCGAAGATCGCGGGGAGCCACGACGAGTTCCTCGTACTGCTGGTCGGGAGCGTACCCGGTCAGGTAGTGGAACAGGTTCACCGCGTCGCGGCCGATTTCGGGACGCGCGGTGAGGATGCCGATGTCCGCGTAGATCTGCGCGGTCTCCGAGTTGTAGTTGCCGGTGCCGATGTGGCAGTAGGTGCGGATCTCGTCCCCTTCCTCGCGGACGACGAGCGCGACCTTTGCGTGCGTCTTCAGCCCGACGAGGCCATAGGTGACGTTGACGCCGGCCTCCTCCAGCACGGAAGCCCACTCCATGTTGTCGGCCTCGTCGAAGCGGGCCGTGACCTCCACGAGCACGGCGACCGCCTTGCCCGCCTCGGCCGCCCGAACCAGCGCGGCGATGATCCGCGAGTGCTCCGCCGTGCGGTAGAGCGTCTGCTTGATGGCGACGACCGCGGGATCCGCGGCGGCCTCCTCGATGAATCGCTGCACCGTCGCGGCGAAGGACTCGAACGGGTGGTGCACCATGACATCGCCCGCCCGAATCACCGTGAAGATGTCGGGACGGTCCTCCGTCTCGCCTTCGCGGATCAGACGGGGCGGGATCATCGGCTCCCAGGGTTCGTGCCGGTGCTCCCAGGGACCCTCGGCCGCGATCTGCCAGAAACCCGACATCTCGAGCAGGCCCGGTATCTCGTACAGGTCGTCCTCATCCAGCTCGAGCTGGCGAACCAGGAACTGTCGCACGTCGTCGGGCATGCCCGGCTCGACCTCCAGACGTACGACGCGCGCGAAGCGCCGCTCGCGAAGCTCTTCCGAGATCATCTGCAGGAGGTCGTCCGCCACCTCTTCGTCTCGGGCCACATCCGCGTTTCGGGTGACGCGGAAGAGTGAAGCGCTCTCGATCTTCATCCCCCGGAAGAGTTCGCCCGCGAAGTGCCGCACTACCTGCTCGACGGGGACCACGTGGCCGCTTTCCGGGAGTTCGACCCAGCGCAGCGCCGTGGGGATCTTCACCCGCGCGAAGTGGCGGGTCCGGCGTTCCGGGTGCTCGAGCATGAGGGCGAGCGAGAGGCTCATGTTGGACAGGAAGGGGAACGGGTGCCCCGGATCGACGGCCAGCGGCGTGAGGACCGGATAGATGCGATCCGCGAACACGCGATGTACGTGCTCGCGTTCCTCCTCGTTCAGGTCGCCGAAGTCGCGCACGGCGATGTCGAGTTCCGCCGCGAGGCGCGGCCGGAGGTCGTCCTCCCACACTTCCGCCAGCCGGGCCCGCATGGTGCGGACGCCCTCGCGCACGAGATCGAGTTGCTCGGCGGGCCCCCGGCCGTCCAGCGATGGCTTCACCACGCCGGCCCCGAGCACTCGCTTGAGGCCGCCGACCTGCTTCATCACGAATTCGTCGAGGTTGTTCTCCGTGATCGCGAGGAAACGGAGTCGCTCGAGCAGCGGCGTCCGCTCGTCCATGGCCTGGTAGAGCACGCGCCAGTTGAAATCCAGCCAACTGAGTTCCGCGTTGAAATAGAGCGACGGGTGGCTCGGCTTCGCGCCCTCGGGAACGGGCTTCGGCGCCGCCGCACGCGGGAGGATCGGGACGCCCTTTACCCGATGGCCGATCTCCAGGCCGGACGGACGGGGGGTCCAGTCGGCGTCGCCCCGGGGGGTGGAATCGGCGTCGTGCTCCGGAGCCGGTGCGGTCTCGGCGGGCGCCGGAGCCTCACGCGTCGAGGCCTCGCGCGCCGATGGGTTCACGGCGGCGGAGCGCGACGGCGCCGACGGAGAAATCCCGCCGGGACGGCGGCTCCCGCGATGAAGCCTCGGGCGGCGCGAAATCTCGTTCGACTCGGATGACATGCGGCTCTCCCAGCCCCTCTCTCCTGGTCACCTCGCCGGCCGTTTGCGGGCGCGGGGCCTGTAATATATGCCCGGCGCCGTATTTTCCGCTTGTTTCGGACGTCTCGGCCGAAGGTCAGTCGGAGGCCAGGTCGAAGGTGACGTACGGTTCGAGGCCGAAGATGCGGGCGAAGAGCTTCCCTTTCTTGCGCAGCGCCCACTGCTCGAGGAGCAGGCGTCCCTTGCGCTCGAGACGCAGTTCGAGCCGGTGCTCGTGCACGCGCGCCTCGACGCTGTGCACGCGTTGGAGGTGCTCGCGGTCTAGGGAGTCCGCGATGCGCAGGAGGGCGGCGAGCCGCTCCACCCGCCGGCGGTTGCGAGGACCGAGGTCACGGTACAGGTAGTGGCTGCGGCGCGGTTCGGCCCGCCGGTGGTAACGCGCCACCAGGGCGACGAGAGGCAGTTCATTCGGGGCGATCCCCGGTATCTCGCTGTGATGGATCAGGTAGAGCGAGTGCTTGTGGTGTTTCGCGTAGGAGATGTGCTGCCCGATGTCGTGCAGGATCGCTCCCGCCAGCAGAATCCGCCGGTCGCGCGGTTCGAGGCCGTGGACCTCGGTGAGCTGGTCGAACAGGGAGAGGGCCAGCGACGCGACGTGTCGTCCGTGATCCTCGTCGAAGAGGTATCTGCGCCCGAGCGTGAGCGCTCCCTCGTGGACGATCCGCTCCAGCCGCCCGAAACCGGCCCCGCTCGTCAGCTCATCGACGAGGTCGAAGAGCACGCCCTCCTTCACGCCGACCCCGGGCACGAGAATCTGCTCGGCTCCGGCGAGCTCGGCGACGCGGTCGTACACGATCGCGGCGGGGAGAATCACATCGGCCCGGTCTTCGCGCAGGCCGAGCCGTCCGATGCGCTGGCTGTAGGAGAGATGGGAGAACTCCTCGATCGCCATCGCGAGTTCGGCCCGCGTGATGCGGCGGGTCCCGCCCGCGTCGCTGTGACCCGCGAGGCGCGCGAGTGCCTCGATATTGCCGCCGGTGGCAATCAGCTGGACGGGCGTCCAGTGCTTGCTCGCGTGGGGGATGCAGAGCGTGGCGGCGTACTCCGCGAGCAGATTCGCGAAGTGCGCGGGAGCATCGTCCGCCCCCGTGAGTTCCTCGAGCAGCCGCACCGATCCCATCCGGTGCGACTCGCTCCACATGATCCCGGACTCATCCGCCAGCGAGACTTCGACGCTCCCGCCGCCGAGATCCACGAGCATCCACTTCGAGTCGCCGAAATCGAACCGCTGCTTGACGGACATCCACACGAGCCGCGCCTCATCCGTGCCGGAGATGAGATCGAGCCGGATTCCCGCGTCCTCTTCGACGCGGCGGACAAGGTCCGCGCCGTTCCGGCTCTCCCGGACCGCGCTCGTGGCCACGGCGCGCACATGCTCGATGCCCAGGCGGTCGATGTCCTCCCGGAAGCGGCGGAACCCTTCGACCGTCCGGTCGATGGCGGAAGGCGACAGTTCGCCGGTGAGGAAGGCGGAGTGTCCCAACCGGACCGGGACCCGCTCCGAGGCCAGTTCCACGTAGTGGTTCGGGTCGCTGAACTCGGCCGCGACGAAGCGAAACGCGTTCGACCCCACGTCGATGGCCGCGACGCGCAGCGGGAACGAAAGCGGCTCCCGACCGCCGGCGGTCTCGCGGGGCAGTGGTGGCGTCGTTTGCGGCATTCGGGGCAACGTAGCCGAATCGGTGTCGGCGCGCTCCTGTCCCCGACCGACGGCCGAAGGCATCTTGGTGCCTTACGGTCAAGATTCCGGAGGTTCCGAATGTCTGTCAGCATTTCAGCCGCGACCGCGTCCCGACGCTTCCGACTCGCCCGCTGCGTGGGCGTCCTGGTGGCCTGCCTGGCCGCACCGGCGCAGGTGGCGGGCCAGAGCGAGGCGATCGCCTTCACCGGCGCCGCGGTGATCGACCCGGCGACCTCCGGCGTCCTCGCGAACGCGACGGTCGTGGTTCGGGACGGAGTCATCGTTTCCGTCGTGGCGGAGGGAGAGATCCCCGCCGCGGCGCGCACGATCGACCTCGGCGGCCGCTTTCTCGTTCCCGGGCTGATCGACGCCCACGTCCACATCGGGACGCTCGAGGCGGCCCGCCGGGCGCTGCTCTCCGGAGTCACGACGGCGCGCAGCATGGGGGCGGGCTTCTTCGCCGATGTCGGTCTGCGGGAACTGTCCCGGCGCGGGAGCCTCGCGGGTCCGGAGATCCTCGCCGCGGGCTACCATGTGCGGCCCCGCCCGGCGGAGGGACTCTTCCTCGATGAGCCGGGGCTCAGCGATCTCCTCGGACGCGATGTGCGGGGCCCCGAGGCGCTGGGGCGGGTGGCGCGCGCGATGCTCGATCGCGGCGTGGATTTCATCAAGGTCAACGCGACCGAGCGCGCGGGCCTGCCGGAGACCGACCCCCGCAAGCCGTTCTTCACGGAGTCGGAACTGGCGGCGCTGGTGGCGGAGGCGTCGCGCGGCGGCGTTCCGGTGGCCGCGCACGCGCACGGAGACCGCGGCGGCCGGGCCGCCGTCGCGGCGGGCGTCCGAAGCATCGAGCACGGGACGTACCTCGGTGATGAAACGCTCCGCCTCATGCGGGAACGGGGCACCTACCTCGTGCCGACGATCGCGGTCGTGTCGGACCTCACGGTCCCCGGCGGCGACTACGACGATCCGGTGCTCCAGGTGCGCGGACGACACATGCTCCCCCGCGTCCGGGAAACGGCGGCGGCGGCCCACGCGCTCGGGGTGCCGCTCGTCGCGGCCACGGACACCGGCTACGGGTCCGGGAGCGTCCTCCGCATGAGCCACGAACTGATGGAATTCGTGGGAATCGGGATGAGCGAACTCGATGCGATCCGGGCCGCGACCACCGTTGCGGCGGAGTTGCTCGGCATCGCGGACCGGACGGGACGGGTCGCGGCGGGGTTCGAGGCGGATCTTCTCGTCCTCGACCGCAACCCGCTCGACGACATCGGCCAGTATCAGGATGTGCTGTTCGTGATGAGCGACGGCGTGATCGCGCTCGACCGGCTCGACTTCCGCGCGGATGTGATCGGGGCGGATGCGATCGGGGCGGATGCGATCGGGACGGAGGAGGTCGGGACGCGGCCATGAGCGAGGTCGCACCACTGGCCTATCTCGCGCTACTCGCGCTACTCGCCCCGTTCGGGGCGCATCGCCTGCGCCTGCTCTGGCTGCGGCTGCGCCGGCCCGCGAAGGTGGAATCGCGCGCGTGGGACGGCCCGCTCCCGGTCGTCACGGTGCAACTGCCGGTCTTCAACGAAGCCAATGTGGTCGAACGGCTCATCGACGCGGCCTGCCGCCTCCGCTATCCGGCGGACCGCCTCGAGATCCAGTTGCTCGACGACTCGGACGACGAGACGGTGGCGATCGCGGCGCGGCGGGTGCGCGAGTGGCGGGCCCGCGGGATCGACGTCCGGCACGTGCGGCGGGGATCCCGCGAAGGATTCAAGGCCGGCGCGCTCGCCCACGGCGTCTCCCTCGCCCGCGGTGATTTCCTGCTCGTGCTGGACGCGGATTTCGTCCCGCCCCCGGAGTTGATCCGGGAGTTGCTCCCCCCCTTCGCCGACCCCGGCGTGGGGGCGGTGCAGGCGGCCTGGGACCACCTCGCGCCCGACGCGACCTGGCTGACGCGGGCACAGGCGCTCTTCCTCGACGCGCATTTCGCCATCGAGCACGAGGCGCGATACCGGGCCGGCCTTTTCTTCAACTTCAACGGCTCCGGCGGCATGTGGCGCAGAGCGTGCGTACAGGCGGCCGGAGGCTGGCAGAGCGACACCCTGACCGAGGATGTCGACCTCAGCTACCGCGCCCAACTCGCGGGCTGGCGATTCGTGTACCGGGACGACGTCCGGGTTCCCGCCGAGCTGCCGGCGAATCTGCGCGCGGTTGAGATCCAGCAGAGCCGGTGGACGCAGGGCGGAATCCAGAGCGCGAAGAAGCTGCTGCCGCGGATCTGGCGCGCCCCCGTGCCGGCGGCGATCAAGTTCGAGGCGACGGCCCATCTCGTCGGACACGTCGTCCATCCGCTGACGCTGACGATGGCGGCGGCGCTGGCGGGGGCCGGGTGGGCGACGGCGACCGGCTTCGGTCTTCCGACCGCCGTACATGTGGCCGCCGTGCTCCTCGCCACGGTCCCGTTCGTGCTCTTCTACGGGTCCGCCGGGTGGATCCGCGGGCGGCGGCGGCTCGGTCGCCGCATCGTCGAAGCCCTGCTCCTCGGGCTGGGACTCGGCGTCCCCCTCACCTTCGCCGTCGCGCGGGGCTGCCGCGGGACCCGAACCCCCTTCGTCCGCACGCCGAAACGCGGCTTCCACCCCGTCGTGGCGTATCGAGTACGGCTCTCGGGCGGCCCGGCGCTCCTGCGCCTGTCGCTCGCCGCCGCGCTCGCCGGCGCCGTCGTGAACACGGCGCTCGTCGGATCACCCGCCGTCCTGCCCTTCACGGCCCTCTTCGCCGCGGGCTACGCGCTCACCACGCGCGAGTCCCTGAGAACCGCGCCCGCGCCAGCCGTCCCAGGCTAGAAGGGCCAGCGGCGGCCCGTGGATCAGCCACACCAGCCAGACAGGTTCCGGCCACGCGCCGGTGGCGAGGTAGGCGTCCCGCCCGGCGTATGCGAGGAACACGGTTCCGCTGAACAGGAGCCAGCCCCGATTCGCCGAGAGACAGGCGAAGGGGAGCACCCATAGCAGATACCATGGGTGGAGGGTCGGAGAGAGGACGAGGGCGGATCCGATCGTCCACAGGAGAACGCGCTCCAGCGGCCAGCGTCGGAGGGCAGCGCCCAGCGCGATGGCGCCGACGATCGACGCACCGATCCATTTCGCGAGATCGGGATGCCCCGGCAGCCGTTCGAGTACCCGGTAGAGGCCGCCGTTGAACGCCCAGAGGTCCGCGTAGGTCCGCAGGCCGTCGAAGAGGGCCGGTCCCGCGCCCATGTAGGGCACGTAGAGAAGGACGGGCACGAGGACGGCGGCGGCGAGCGCCCCGGCGCCGCGCAGCCGGAAGAGGGCCGGGAGCGCGGCGAGAGGGGCGAACTTCAGCGCGGCGCCGAGCCCCAGGAGGGCACCGGAGCGCCACGCCGGAAGGGCCGCGCTGCCCGCGAGCGCCACGGCGCCCAGCATGGGCGCGACCCCGAGCGGGTCCAGGTGCCCGCTCCAGGCGACTTCGATGACGACGAGCGGAGACCAGAGGTAGAGCAGAAGCGGGAGGACGCTCCGGCCGGAAGAAAGCCGGTCGATGAGTCGCGCCACCAGCAGATCCGCCGCCAGCCACGCCAGCTTGAAGATCCACCACGCGGGGCCGACCGAGGCCAGGAGCGCGAACACGATCTGGGCCCCCGGCGGATAGATCGTGGATACGTCCGCGTGATTGATGAGCGGCCACCATGCGGTGCGCAGCTCTTCGAGCGCGGACGCGGAGGGGGGATGCGCGTAGGGATTCACTCCGTTGGACTGAACCCAGCCGTCCCACATGTAGCGGTAGATGTCTTCGGAAAGGGCGGGCGCCGCGAGAAAGACCCCCGCCCGGAGAGCGATCCCGGCGGTCCATGCCTGTCGGCGGATCGAACCCGCCCGGCGCGGCGCGGCGGCGTAGCGGACCGCCCCGAGATAGGCCGCGAACGCGACGATCCACAGCGGAATCGCCGGCCACGGCGTGCCGGATCCACCCCAGGTCATTCCCCAGAGCGCCGCCGCCTCGACGGCCACGAGAAGCCAGAGCCGGCCTGCGCCTGCGTCAGCGGGTGGACCCGCCGACGTCACCGCCGAGCCGAACCGAAGAGCTGTCGCAACATGGGCTCGGGGAGTTCGACGGCCCGCTCGACGACGCGCGCCACCGTTTCCTCCATGATCACCGGCGCCGTGTCGTACTTCTCGTCGTCGAGCCGAAAGGAGA
The DNA here is from genome assembly GCF_947581735.1 of Candidatus Palauibacter soopunensis. Taxonomy (NCBI): domain Bacteria; kingdom Pseudomonadati; phylum Gemmatimonadota; class Gemmatimonadia; order Candidatus Palauibacterales; family Candidatus Palauibacteraceae; genus Candidatus Palauibacter; species Candidatus Palauibacter soopunensis. The sequence goes on along the minus strand of NZ_CANPVT010000045.1, from coordinate 47,519 downwards.
GCCAGCCCCGCACGAGGTCGTCGGCGACCGGTTCGGCGATGACCAGGATCTTCCACCGGCGTTCCCCGTCATCGAGGCTTCCGATGGCCGTCTCCTGGCCCGTTTCGTCCCACATCCGCAGTTGGGGGCGTCCTTCTTCGGCGCTGTCCGGTGCGTCGTGCTGATCTCCAGCCATCCCCCCTCGATTCCACCGATTCAATCGGTCTCCGGGGTCTCCTCCTCCGAACCTTCCTCCGAACGCTGCCGCCACAGGCCCATCAGGTACTCCTCGTACTCTTCGGGGGCAGCTTCGTAATCTCGGCGCCACGTCTCGAAATCGGGCAGCGGCACGCTCTCCCGCAGTCGCTTGGTCGCGAGTCGGACCATCGTCTGAAACCCGAGGCGCTCCTGGCCGAAGGCCTGCGCCCGGGCTTCTTCTTCCACGATTTCGTAGATGCGCTCTTCAGACAGGGAGAGGAATACTTCGGTGAGTTGAGCCGAGCAGTAGTCGGCGTATTTGGCCCGCAGGACGCCTTCGTCGGACTCCGATCCCCTCTCGGCATCCCGACCGGGCGATGGACGCTCCGTATCGGAGGACACGGCTATACTCGGCTCGCAATCGCTGGCCAACCCCTCACCTCCCCACTCACCAACTCCCTGCGCGATTTAGCCCCGGGCGGGACGGGCGTCAACGCCTGACAGCCCGTGCCACGGGCTGCCGGAACTGCGGCGGGGACCTCACCTGGCGGCCGGAGCCGCGCCCGGGCGGGCGCACCGGCCATCCTTCTCAGCGGTGTCTCGAAGCGTGGGTCTTGAGTTCTTCGAAGATGACGCGGCGGGCCAGGACGTACTGAATGGCTCGTTCGAGGAACTCCGGATCCCGCTGCCGCACGGCCTCCACATCCGCAGCAAGCTCCTTGGGGAGATCCACGACGACGTTGACGAGGCTACAGTCGGATGATGCCATCATAGTCAAGGATACACTCGCAAGAAATTCGAGGGTTTCGCTCTCTGTATCGGAACGGACCGCGGAGGTCCGCTGCAATCGGGCGCCGTGCATTTCCCATCGCGCTTTGAGGATAGGATCGACGTTCCCGCTCCTGCAAGCAGACGACCCGTCCCCCCCAGGAATGGGGGATTGTGAAATGAGATCGTAACATGCTGCACAGTAGCGCGTTACGTGACTGTTGAATGATCGTCCAAAACTTCAGATCGTGTGTGGATTGTGCCGCTAATCCGCTTCGCGTCCAGGCCGCTCCCGCACAGCGTACATGCCCGTGATATGCGGCGATGAACGGGCTGCGATGGCGATTCGGGAGAACGGGCGCGCGCATGATTTTTTTCGAAAAATATGGATTGCCGCCGATGCACGGCCGGCTCGCCGGATGCTTCGCCGTTGGGCGTCGCCGCGGGCCGTCGGAGGGTCCTCGACCGTGCGACCCGGGGGGTGGACGGCTATGCTGTGCGCACCGACTCCCGCGGGGTGACGGAGGCGCGGGGATGGCCTTGTGACGGACGGAAACGGAGGGACGCGAGTGACGGATTCCGCGCCTGGCGCGTTGATTCTCGGAGCCTCGAGCGGCTTTGGCGGAGCGGCCGCGCTGGGGTTCGCCGAAGCCGGCTACGACATCTACGGGGTACACCTGGACCGGCGAGCGGGGCTCGCCCATGTCGGAGAGATTCGGGACCTGATCGAATCGCGCGGACGGCGCGCCATGTTCTTCAACGCGAACGCGGCGTCCGCGAAGAAGCGCGACAGGATCCTGGACGAAATCGCGGAGAGCGCGGGCCCGGGTTCCGTTCGCGTGCTGATGCACTCCCTGGCCTTCGGAACACTGCTGCCCTTCGTGCCCGACGACGCTCCCGGGATGAGTCCGGAGCAGATGAACATGACGCTGGACGTCATGGCCCATACGCTCGTCTACTGGACCCAGGGGCTGCTCGAGCGCGACCTGATGGGCGAAGGCGGCCGGATCTTCGCCATGACCTCGTCCGGCGGCGACCGCGTGATCCCTTCCTACGGGGCCGTTTCCGCGGCCAAGGCCGCGCTCGAATCGCACTGCCGCCAACTCGCGCTCGAGCTCGCCGGGAAGGGCATTACGGTCAACTCGATCCGCGCCGGCGTGACGGATACGCCCGCGCTTCGAAAGATCCCCGGCGCGGAGCACATGATCGCCGAAGCCGCGGCCCAGAACCCACACGGGCGACTGGGAACCCCGGAAGACGTGGCGCGCTGCATGGTCGCGCTCGCCATGCCGGAAACGGGGTGGATGACGGGGAACACGATCCGCGTGGACGGAGGCGAGGACTTCGTCGGCTCAAAGCCGCCGGGGGATTGAGGACGTGGACCCGAGGCGACTGGCCGGCCCGGCCGCGGAGGTGGCCCGGGAGCTGATCTCCGGCGAAGTGGAGTACTGGCAGCGCGAGATCACCCGGCCCTGGCGGACGGGACGGCCCGGACGCTGGGCGGAGGTCGGCCGCTGGATCGGGACGGGCCTCGCGGTGGGAGCGGCGGTGTGGGGTGTGATCGCCGCGGTACAGGCGGAGCGCTCCCGCGACTGAGGCGCGTCAGTTCCCGGGCAGCGTGAGGACGATCTCGATCCGGCGGTTCCGCGCGCGTCCTTCCTCCGTCTCGTTACTCGCGATCGGGCGTTCCTCGCCGAGGCCGGTCGCCTCCACCCGCGAGGACGGAATGGGCACCCGGGCGAGCAGGTGCTCGCGCACGGCGATGGCCCGCTGCTGACTCAGCGCCTGGTTCCCGCGCGTCCCGCCCTGTGAGTCGGTGTGCCCTTCGATCCGCAGACTGGCACCCGGAAAGGTCGTGATGACGCGCTGAACCTTCGTGAGCAGAGGGTACAGCGCCTCGTCGATCTCGGCCCGCGCGGGCTCGAAGGTGAGGCCGAACAGCCGGAGGACGAGCCGGTCTCCGACGAGCAGGACTTCCCCTTCCGAAGGCGTGAAGAGGCCCTGGACCTCGCGCAGCCGCGCCTCCCGCTCGCGGACCGCGAGCAACTCGTCCCGAGCTCCCGTGAACCGCCGTTCGAAGTCGGCCAGACGTTCTTCGAGCGAGGCCAGCCGGCTGCCGAGTTCCGACGTCCGCGCGCGTTCGTCCGCCAACTCGGCGCCCAGCCGCTCGTTGTCCGCCCGCAGGCGCGAGATGGCCCCCGCGATGCGCGCGGCCGTTTCGCCGGCGTCGCTCCGGATGGGCTCCACATCCGCGGCTTCCGCGAGGCGCGCGAGGTCCGCCTCATGCGCGTCGACCAGTCGTTCCACCGACACATGGCGCCGGCGCACGCTGTCGAACAGGGCGGCGATGCGGTGCGCGCGGGAGAATGCGGCCAACGCGGCTTCTCCGGACCGCGCCGGCCCCTCCACCGGAGCGAGGATCTCGATCGCCGCTTCCGCGCGCGCCAGGTGCGCCTCGCCCGCGTCGAACGCGCCCGGGGCCAACGCGCTCGCGCCCGCGTTCATCGCGGCGGCGCGCGCCTGGACCGCCGCTCCCAGAAACTCGTCGCGCCGCGCGGCCCGGGTCGCCCGCCGGTAGAGCACGGTCGCGCGGGCCGTTCGCACGGCGACGTCTTCCATATCCTCGCGTTCCAGGCGGCGGCCGGCCGCCTCGAGTTCTGACTCGGCTCTCGCCCACCCTTCGACCGCCCGGGTCTCGGCTTCGGAGGCGCGGGCTTCGTCCCGGGCCGCGAGCGCCTCCCGGAAGTGCGGCCGGCCCGCGGCCGCGATCCCCTGCGCCGCGGCGAGCCAGCGGCCGGCTTCGCCCAGCAGCTCCTCGAACCGCGCGTCCTGTCGGCCGTCCCTCAGACGACGCGACGCGTCCTCCAACCGGTCCGCGGCCTCCTCGAACGAAGACGGCGCGAGGAGGTGGATCGCGTTCTCGCGCGCTTGGCCGAGGCGAGCTTCGAGGGCCTCCAGCAAGTCGGCGGCTTCCTGGGCGACGGCCGAACCGGGACACAGGAGGCACGACGCGACCAGTACGACCGTGACGAGTCCTCCGAACCTCCGCATGCCCATTTTTTCCGTGCTCTTTCCTCGTCGGCGACCAAACGAATCCGGCGCGAATCCACTGCACGATACGAAGCGCACCCAGCACCTTTCAATCTCACTCCCCGGCTACCAGATTGCGCCTCCCTTCGCGAAACATATTCACCAGGGGGATCCCTTCATGAAACCACTTGTCGACGAGGTTCAGCAGGGCGCCGATTCCAGGATTCCGACTCCCGTCAACGAACCTGTCAACGACTATGCCCCGGGCAGTCCCGAACGGGCCGCCCTGAAGGAAGAATTGCTCCGCCAGCGCGGCGAGGTCGTCGAAATCCCGCTGATCATCGGCGGACGCGAGGTGCGGACATCCCGGACGTTCGACGTGACGATGCCGCACGACCACGGCCACACGCTGGCGCGCTGCCACATCGCCGGGGCCGCCGACGCGCAGGCCGCCATCGACGCCTCGCGCGTGGCCTGGGAGGAGTGGTCGAGCCGGGCCTGGGAGGACCGCGCCGAGATTCTCCTCCGCGCCGCCGAACTGCTCGCCGGTCCCTGGAGGATGAAGCTCAACGCGGCGACCATGCTCGGGCAGAGCAAGACGGCGTTCCAGGCCGAGATCGACGCCGCGTGCGAGATCGTCGATTTCTGGCGCTTCAACTCGTTCTTCGCGGGGCGCGTGCACGCGGAGCAGCCGATCTCCGGCCCGGGCGTACGGAACCGCATGGACCACCGTCCGCTGGAGGGGTTCGTCTACGCCATCAGCCCGTTCAACTTCACGGCCATCGGGGCCAACCTGACGACGTCCCCCGCGCTCATGGGCAACGTCGCGGTCTGGAAGCCCTCGACCACCGGCGTGCTCGGGTCCTACTACGTGATGAGGCTCCTCGAAGCGGCGGGACTCCCCCCGGGCGTGATCAACTTCATCCCGGGCGTCGCTTCGGAGATCAGCGATGTCCTGCTGTCGAGCCCGGAACTCGGCGGCATCCACTTCACCGGTTCGACCGGCACGTTCCAGCATCTCTGGAAGTCCGTCGCGCAGAACGTGGAGAACTACCGCGCCTATCCGAGACTCGTCGGCGAGACGGGAGGGAAGGACTTCATCCTCGCGCACGAGAGCGCGGACCCGCAGGCGCTCGCGGTCGCGATCGTGCAGGGCGGGTTCGAGTACCAGGGACAGAAGTGCTCGGCGACGTCCCGCGTGTACGTGCCCGACACGATGTGGGAGGACGTGCGGGACCGGGTCGTCGCGATGACCGGGGAACTGCGCATGGGCGACCCGGCGGACTTCCGGAACTTCCTCGGCGCCGTGATCGACCGGACGGCGTTCGACCGCATCAAGTCGTACATCGACTACGCCCGCGAATCCGGCGATGCGCGCATCCTCGCCGGCGGCGGCTGCGATGACAGCCGGGGCTACTTCATCGAACCCACCGTGGTCGAAGCGGACGATCCCGGGCACAAGCTGATGTGCGAGGAGATCTTCGGGCCGGTCGTCACCCTGCACTCGTACCGCGCGTCGGACTGGGAATCCACGCTTGCCCTGGTCGACGGGACGTCGCCGTACGCCCTCACGGGCGCGGTGTTCGCGCGCGACCCGGACGCCGTTCGAAGCGCGGGCGCGGCGCTTCGGAATGCGGCGGGGAACTACTACATCAACGACAAGCCGTCCGGCGCCGTGGTCGGCCAGCAGCCCTTCGGCGGCGGCCGCGCGAGCGGGACGAACGACAAGGCCGGATCCGTGCTGAACCTCGTGCGCTGGGTCTCCCCCCGGACGATCAAGGAGACCTTCGATCCCCCCACCGACTACCGGTATCCCTTCATGGAGGCGGAGTGAAGAGGGGCGTTTGGCTGCTCGTCGCGGCGCTCGGAGTCGTCGGGTGCGACGACGGGCCCGAAGCCATCAGTCGGGAAGCGTTGGAGAACGCGACCTTCCTCACGCTGGACGGTGGCGAGATCACGCTCACGGCCGGAGCGACGACCAGTCAGGACAACGTGCGACACGAGCTTCTCCTCACGGCCGACGGCGATCTCGATTTCGATTCGGACATCGACGCCATCGCGGTGCTCGCGGCGGATCGCGGGCGGGAACGGTTTCTGACCCTGCATGCCGTTCTGAGGGACGGCGATGAGATACGGGACGTGTCCGCGCGCCTCATTGGAGACCGGATCGAAGTCCACCGGGCGGAGATTCTCGACGGCATGGTCCGGGTGAACGTCCGCGTGCGGAGGCCGGGCGACCCGGTCACGGTCCGTCCATCGGTCGACCGGACCCCGTATTTCGCGCTCACGAATCGGGGACTGACCTCCGTCTCGCTCATCGATGTCGCCGACGGCGAGGACGCACAGGCGGACGGCGCCGAGGCCGGCAACGGGATGCCGCCGGCGGCGCCCGCGCTGCACACGCACGAGTGGGAGCTCGAGTCGTTCGACAGCGGGGACTGGAGCGCGAACCTTCGCGGGCTGCGCGAACCCGTGACGCTCAGATTCCAGGCGGAGCCGCGCGGCGCCCCGCAGGTCACCGGGGAGATGGCGGGATTCGCGGGCTGCAATCGGATCTTCGGGAGCTTCCGGATGCACGAGGCGGAGGCCCTGCGATTCTACGGCGTTACGGCCATGCGAAGGCTCTGCGGGGACCGGCAGGCGGACTTCGAGCGGCGCTTTCTCGAGGCGCTTCGTTCCGTGAGGGCGTTCCAGGTCGACGGCGACCGGATGACGCTCGCGCTCACAGGGGGCACGATTCGTTTCCGTGCCGGACGGCGGCTGGTCTCGCACACGCCCGGCATGATGTAGATTCACGGTTCGCCCCCGGGGTGGAAGACCCCCCGGTGCGGGCGGGAGAGGCGCCACGGTATGGGACGTTTCACAGACGAGGAACTGCAGCGGAAGGTGCAGGAAGGGTTCATCGTCGAGTCCGAAGAGGACATGACGGAGACCTACAAGCGGGCACTGATCACGCAGCTCACCGTCCAGGGCGACACGGAACTGATCAGCGCGCCGGCCTACTTCATGGCCGCCCGGGATGCGCCGTCCACGAACACGATGGTCTCGGCCACGGCGATCATTCAGGACGAACTGGGGCACGCGAACATCGCCTACCGCCTGCTCGAGGATCTCGGCGTCGACCGCCACTGGCTGCTCTACGAGCGCGAACCCGCCCACTTCAAACACCCCTACGGCTTCGACCAGCCGCTGATGAACTGGGCTGAGCTGGTTTCGGCGAACGCGCTCTACGACCGGGCCGGGATCACGCTGCTGGGCGACGTACACCGCAACACGAGCTACGGGCCGCTCAAGCGCGGCCTCGTCAAGGTGAGCATGGAGGAGAACTTCCACCTGCGGCACGGGGAGGTCTGGATCCGCCGCTTCGCCGAGGCGGGGGGCGCCGCGAAGGAAGCGGTGCAACGGACGCTCGACTGGATGTTCCCGATGGGGGTGGAGTGGTTCGGCATGCCGGACGACCGGAAGCATCACAACGCCCAGCTCGACTTCCGCCTCAAGGGGATGACGAACGACCAGCTCCGCCGAACATGGCTCAAGGCCGTTGTGCCGCTATGCGAGGAGCTGGGGTACGACCTTCCGGCGCAGTACGACCCCGACACGGATGAAGTGGAGCTGACCTACGAGCTTCCCTGCCAGTACGACCCGGAGGCGCGACGCTGGCTCTTCAATGAGACGATCACCTGGAAGCAGGTGTTCGAACGCTGGAAGGCGCGGGGCCCGATGAACGAGCAGTACGTCGATTCGCTGCGGAGAAGCCGATTCGCGGTCGAGCGTCTGCTCGCGGCATGAGCGCCGACAGCCCGGCTCGCGGCGTGGCGCTCCCGCGGTACCTCCCGCGGGTCGAGGCGGGCATGGACTTCGGCGCCGTTCTACGGGAGACGCGGGGCGGACGGCAACTGCCACCCCCTCCCGCCTTCGCCGAACCCGCCGCGGACCTCGCGGAAAGGGCGCGGCGGGCGCTCTATGAAGTCGCGGATCCCGAGTTCCCGATTTCGATCGTCGACCTCGGACTCGTCCGCGGGATCGAGGGGGACGAGGCGGCCGGGGCCGTCACCGTCCACCTCACCTTCACCGCCACGGCCTGCCCCTGCATGGACTTCATCGAATGGGACGTGCGGCAGCGCCTGCTGGAGCTGGACGGAGTCCGCACGGTCGAGATCGTGACCGGGTGGGATCCTCCGTGGACCACGGCCGCGATCTCCGCGCGCGGACGGAAGCTCCTGCGCTCCGTCGGAGTCGTCACGTGAGCGGGAACGGACGGGTGTACGAGGTGTTCGCCCGCAAGAAGCGAGCGGACCGCTTCGAGCACGTCGGCGCGGTGTCCGCCCCCAACGAGCAACTGGCGCGCGTCTACGCGTGGCAGACGTACGACGAGGCCAAGTGGTTCGAGATGACCGTCGCGCCGCGCGATGCGTTCGCGGCGGTGAATCGGCCCCAGGCTCCGTTCACGCTCGGCGGCTCGGCCGGGCGCGCGGCGGCGGATTCGCGATGACGGAGAGCGGCTTCCGTTCGGCGGAGGACCTGCCGGAGGGCGTGCCGGGACACCTCGGCAACCTCATTCTCGCCCTCGCCGACAACAAGCGGCTGCTCGGCATCCGCTACTCGGACTGGATTCTCGGGGCGCCCTCGGTCGAGGCCGGCATCGCCTGCTCCGCGATGGCGCAGGATGAGTGGGGGCACGCCCGCATCCTCTATGCGATGCTGCGCGACTTCGGCCACGATCCCGTCGCGCTCGAGCACGAACGCGGGCCCGACGAGTACCACAGTTCGGAACTGCTGGACCGCGACGTCGCGTCGTGGGAGGAGTTCCTCGCCCTCAACTTCCTGTGGGACACCGCGCTTTCGGTCCAGTTCGAGATGCTCGTGGAGAGCCGGTACGAGCCGATCCACTACAAGGTGCGCAAGCTGCTCGAGGAAGAGCGGTTCCATTTCGACCACGGACAGGGGTGGACCTCCCGCCTGCTGAGCGCCGGGGGCGGGCGGGCGGCGCTGGCCGAAGCCTTCGGAGCGGCCTGGAACGCGTGTCTGTGCTGGTTCGGGCCCGACGACGACCCGCTCGTTTCGACGCTCGCCGTCCACGGGATCGTGGGGCGGGATGGGGGCGGGGCGCGGGCGCGCTGGCTCGAGCGGGTGGGGCCGCTCGCCGCGGAGACGGGCCTTGCCCGGGCGGCCGAGGACGGTTGGGCCAGCACGCGCGAACCGGTCTGGGAGGGCTACCGCGCCAAGCGTCGACGCGCGGCGGGCGGCGGGCCCGATGAGGACTCTCTCGCGCGGGTCCGAGGCGACCGCAACCGCGCGCTTCTCCTGGACTGAACCGTGGCGCGCGACGCGAAGCCCGACATGCCGGCGGGGAGGCCGACGCTCGACGATCCCGTCGAGTCCTCCGGCATGCCCGCATCGATCCCCTGCCCCTTCTGCGACTCGGACGATTCCGACCCGTTCGCCACCTTCGGGGGACAGGCGTCGACGGCCCAGTATTACTGCAACGCCTGCCGAACCGTGTTCGAGGCCGTGAGGTGGCGCTGAACTGGTAGCGCTCGAGCCCGGCTGCTATTGCGGGCGAGCCCCGCCGCTCGCCCCGTTCGCAAGCGCGCTGGCCGCGTTCGCGGCGGGGGAATCCGATCCCGGACTTCGGCTGCGCTGCAGTCTCGGGGAAGATGCATCGCTGCCGGCCGGGTTCTTCTTCCGGACCCCGGATCAGTGGATGGACTTCGAGCGCCATGCCGTCGAGTTGTGCCGCGGCCGGGTGCTCGATCTCGGGGCCGGGGCGGGACCGCACACGCTCGCGCTCGAGGCGCAGGGATCCCCCGTCGTCGCGGTGGAAGGCTCCGCCGACGTCGCTCGCCTGCTGCGGGCGCGCGGGGCGGCGTCGGTCGTGCACGCCGACTTCCGCCATTGGTGGCAACCGGGATTCGACACGGTCCTCATGCTCATGAACGGGCTGGGGCCGGTGGGAACGCTGGCGGGCCTCGATCGCTTCCTCGCGCACGCCCCCCGGTTCCTTTCGCCGGGCGGACAGATCCTGGTCGACGGCGCGGAAGCCGTCATTCGCGGATCCTCGCCGACGGCGGGCTGGCCACCCGCCGGCGATTATCCCGGTCAGGCCTGGATCGAGCTTTCGCACGCGGGCCGCGTCGGCCGCCCCTTTCGCGAGTTGTACATCGATCTCGAAACGCTCGCGCGCCACGCCGCGAGGGCCGGCTGGCGGTTGGAGGTGGCGTTCGAGGGCGGGGACGGGGTCTATCTCGCCCGCCTCACGAGGCCGTGGTGACCGTCCGCTAGATCCGCGGACGCCGGGCGGTCTGCCAACCTTTTCTTCGATTCCGGAGTCGAAGGTTCAGGACGCGGAGGAAACTTCCTCGCTTCCTTTTCGTACGACGAGAGTACAGATCGCAACCGCCCGTTCCGAGGAAGGAAGGGTCACATGGACAGATTGTCGAAGTGGGCGAGCACGGGCTCTCTGGCCTGGCTGGTGATGGCGGTGGGGCTGATTCTCGGCACGCACAGCGGGTCCGTGCAGGACGCGCGGGCGGCCGGGACCCAGACCACGCCGGCAACCGTCACGTGTCCGGAGACTCCCGTCGCGGCTGCCCCCGCCACGGGGGATTTTGCCGCCCACAAGAGGTCCTGAACGGAGCCGTATCGCTCGCGACGCCGCCCGTCGGGCCGGGTCCGTACCGGGACCCGGCCTTTTTTTTTAGTTTCCGCCCATGCCACAACGAGAGCGTCTGGATTTCATCCGTCAGATCGTCGCCGAAGATGTCCTGAGCGGGCGGCACGGGGGGCGCGTGCTCACGCGCTTTCCGCCCGAACCCAACGGCTTCCTCCACGTGGGCCACGCTTCCGCCATCTGCCTCGACTTCGAGGTGGCGCGGGAGTACGGCGGCCGCACGACGCTGCGCATGGACGACACGAACCCGACGACGGAGGACCCGTCCTACGTCGAGGCGATCGCGCGGGACATCCGCTGGCTGGGGTTCGAGTGGGACGGCGAGATCCGCTACGCGTCCGACTACTTCGGGGCGCTCTACCGGATGGCGCTGCGGATGATCGAGGATGGCTTCGCCTACGTCGACAGCCTGTCCGAAGAGGAGATCCGCGCCCACCGGGGGTCGGTGCGCGAGCCCAGCCGGCCCAGCCCGTACCGGGATCGCTCGACGGAGGAGAACCTGGATCTCTTCCGGCGCATGCGCGCCGGGGAGTTCGACGATGGCGCCCACGTGCTTCGCGCGCGGATCGACCTCGCCTCGTCGAACATGAAGCTGCGCGACCCGCTGATGTATCGAATCCGGCACGCGCACCATTACCGGACGGGCGATGAGTGGCCGATCTACCCCTTCTACGACTGGGCGCACGGCCAGTCCGACGCCATCGAGGGGATCACGCACTCCTTCTGCACGCTCGAGTTCCAGGACAACCGCGCGCTCTACGACTGGTTCATCGAGCACACGCGTCCCGCTTCCGCCCGCATCGACCGCGTGCCGGGGGCGGAGGGCGGCGGCGGAGAGGCGCTCGGCTCGTGGGATCCGCGGCCCCGCCAGTACGAGTTCGCGCGCCGCAACCTGGACTACACGATCGTGAGCAAGCGGAAACTCCTCCTCCTGGTGGAGGACGGACATGTCTCGGGCTGGGACGATCCGCGCATGCCCACGCTGGCCGGGTTCCGGCGCCGCGGCATCCCGCCGGATGCGATTCGCGCCTTCTGCCGGCAGGTCGGGATCGGGAAAGCCGACAACCGGGTGGAGATCGCTACGCTCGAATGGGCCGTGCGCGAGGCGCTGAACCGGCGGGCCCCGCGCGTGCTCGCCGTGCTGCGTCCGCTCGAGGTCGTCGTCGAGAACTGCCCGGAGGGCGAGGTGGACTGGATCGACGCCCCGTACTTTCCGCGCGGCGCCGATGCCCCGCCGGAAGGGTGGCCCAAAACGCGGAAGGTCCCGTTCACGCGGGTCCTCTATATCGAGCGGGATGACTTCGCGGAGGAGCCCGCGCCGGGCTTCCGCCGGCTCGCCCCCGGGCGCGAGGTGCGCCTGCGGCACGGCTATTTCATCACCTGCCGCAGTGTGGAGAAGGACGACGCCGGCAGGATCGTGCGCCTGCGCTGTACGTACGATCCGGAGACGCGCAGCGGATCGGCGCCCGACGGGCGTCGGCCGGCGGGTACCATCCACTGGGTGTCCGCCACGGAGTCGGTGCCGATGGAGGTCCGTCTCTACGACCGCCTGTTCCGCCTCTCGAACCCGGATGGAGACGCCGAAGGCCTCCGGGAGAGCCTCAACCCGGATTCGCTGCAGGTCCTGACCGACGCGCGCGGCGAGCCGAGTCTGGCTGAAGATCCGCCCGAGACCGCCTATCAGTTCGAGCGGTTGGGCTACTTCGTTCCCGACCGTGCCACGAGAGCCGCGGCTGCGGCCGGCGAGGCGGGCGGCGAAGCTCCGGCCGGCGGCCGGCTCGTCTTCAACCGGACCGTGACGCTCCGCGACGCCTGGAGCCGGCGCGCGAAGCCGGACGGGACCCGCGACACGGACGCCCCGGAGGCGCGGACCCCGGCGGAGGACGGATCGCCCGGGCCCGCAACGCCCGGCATCGACTCGGCGCGGGAAGCCCGCGATGCGGCGAGGCGCGCCGACCCCGCGCTCCAGGCGGCCTTCGACCGCTTTCGGGATCCGCTGGGGCTGCCGGACGAACTCGCCGACCTGCTCAGTGGTTCCGCCGACTCGGTGCGCTATTATGAGCGCGCGATCCGCGGCGGAGTGGATCCGGCCGCCGTCGCGACCTGGCTCGTGCATGAGGTCCGCGGCGCCGGGGGCAGCGAAGGCGACGCGGGCGCCCTCGAGCCGGAGGCGCTGGCCGAGCTTGTGGAACTCGTCCTCGAGCGCTCGATCTCGCGGGCGGTGGCGAAGTCGCTGCTGGCGCGGCTCGTGGAAGACGGTGGAAGCCCCCGGGAGATCGTTCGGCGCGAGGGGCTGGGCCGGATCGGCGATGCGGAGCAGATTCGCGAGGTCGTGCAGGGCGTCGTGGCCGCTCACCCGGCCGAGGTGGCGCGCTATGCCGCCGGCCACACCGGCCTCGCCGGTTTTTTTGTGGGTCAGGTGATGCGCGCGACGCACGGACGCGCGGACCCGGCCATCGTGAGGGAACTCCTCGAGGAGAGTCTCAATGACGCTACGTGAAGCGGTGCTTCCAGCGCTCCGTCGTACTCGCCGCGGGTCTCTCGTGCTTGCCCTCTGGGGGCTGTGGCCGGCCGCGGCGCTCGAAGCGCAGGATCCGGTGCCCGCGGACAGCGTGATTGCGCTGGGCGAGTTGATCGTCTCGGCGCTGCGGGCGCCCACTTCCGTGAGGGACGTCACGGTCAACGTGACGACGGTCACGCGCGAGGAGTTGCGCCTTTCCGCCGCCCAGACGCTTCAGGACGTCCTGCAGGAGGTGCCGGGCCTCAACTTCCGCTTCCCGTTTCAGGCCGGCGTCGCGCATCCCTCCTGGCAGGCCGTGACCATTCGAGGATTGGGGGGCACCGCCGCCAGCCGGACGCTCGTGCTCGTCGATGGCGTGCCGCTGAACGACCCGTACTTCGGCTGGGTGCGCTGGAGCCAGGTTCCGGTGGAGGTCATCGAGCGCATCGAGATCGTGCGGGGCGGCGCCACGGTCAGCTGGGGCAGCCAGAGCCTCGCGGGCGTCGTCCACGTGATCACGCGCTCGGGTGGCGGCGGCGGGCTCTCCGCGAGCGTGCAGGGCGGGAGCCAGTCCACCTTCCGCGGCGATGCAATGGCGTCCTTCGGCGACGACCGCGCCGGCGGTTACGTGGCCGGTGAGCTTTTCGACAGCGACGGCTACGTCCTGACGGAGCCCAGCCTGCGTGGCGCCGTGGACATCCCGTCCGCGTCGAGCCACGGGGCGTTGCGCGCAAAGGTCGAGTTCCAGGCCGGGGACCGCCTGCGCATCCACGCCCAGGGGAACTACTTCGACCAGGACAAGGACAACGCGACACCCCTCCGCAACAACACCACCGAAGCGGGCTTCGGACAGGTCGGGGCCACGCTCACGACCGGCGAGACGTCCACGCTCGCGTTCAACGCATACATGCAGTCGCAGACGTACGTGAACTCGTTTTCGGGGGTCGGTGCGGGCCGGAACAGCGAGGAGCCGTCCATTAGCCAGGACGTTCCCTCATCGGGAGTGGGCGCCAACCTTGTCTGGGGCGGGGGGGGCTTCGCTCTGGGTGCCGATTTCCTGCGGGCGACGGGCGAAGCGACCGAGCAGTACCTGTACCGGGACGGCGCCTTCCAGAGACAGCGTGAGACCGGCGGCGATCAGACGCTGTTCGGCCTCTTCGTCCAGGGTCACAACAACCTCGGCGAGCGCTGGCGGTTGTGGACCGGCGCACGGCTCGACGTGTGGCAAAACTCGTCCGGCTCCCGGCACATCCTCAACACGGCCGACCGCAGCGTGCTCACCGACGACGCGTTCGAAGACCGCAGCGGGACGCAGTTCAGCTCGAATATCGGCCTCTCGTTCGAGGCCTCCGAACGCACCGCGCTGCGGCTGAATCTCTACACCGGCCTCCGGGTCCCGACCCTGAACGAACTGTACAAGCCGTTCCGGGCGGCCGGGAACGTCGTCAACGAGTCCAACGCGGCGCTGAATCCGGAAAAGGTCAGCGGCGCCGAGATCGGGGTGGACCTTCAGCCCGACCCCTCCGTGCTGATCCGGCTGACCGGCTTCCTGGCGAACGTGAGCGATGCGATCACCGACGTCACGATCCAGGAAGCTGAAACGTCCGGCGTCATTCAGCCGTGCGGCTTCGTGGCGGCCGGGGGCGTATGCCGCCGCCGCGACAACGTGGGCACGTTCTGGAGCGCCGGAATCGAGACCGAAATCGAACTGCGTCCGTCCGCCGCCTGGCTGCTGGCGCTGAACCACCAGTACAACCCGACGGAAGTGACGGACGCGCCGGGCCGCCCGGACCTGATCGGCAACGAGGTGCAGGGGAGCCCGACGCACCGCGCCATGCTGCGGGTCGGGCACATCGATCCGACGACGCTCGAAGTGGTCGCCACGGCGCGCTATCTGGGCGCCCGCTTCGACAACGACCTCAACACGGGGGAGATCGCGGGCTCGTTCCTGGTCGACCTCCGCTTCCGCCGTCAGCTGACGAGCCGGCTGAGCGCCTTCGCGAGCGTACAGAACATCTTCGATGTGATCGCGGAGATGTCCCACGACGCGAACGGCTTCATCCGGGTGGGCGCGCCACGAACCCTGGTCGGCGGCCTGCGGGTGCGGTTCGGCGGCTGAGCGAGGCGCGGCATCCGGCTACAGCCCCGCCGGCCGCGTCCGGGGCGTCAGTCGTCCAAGGCGAGCTGTGACATGAGGGTGTCGATTTCCTGGCGGAGTTCGGCCACGAGGTCGTCGAGCGGGATGATCCGGCTCTCGCGGACGCCGCGGTGGCTGAGTTCGGCACCCCCCGCTTCGAGCGAACGCTCTCCGATGACGAGGCGCAGGGGGAGGCCCCGCAGGTCGGCATCGTTGAACTTCACGCCGGCGCGGAGTTCCCGCCGGTCGTCGTAGATCACCTCGATCCCGGCGGCGCACAGCTCCTCGAACACCCGGTCCGCGGCCGCCCACGTCTCCTCCTCCCGCGCGAGCGCGACGAGCGCGACGTGATACGGGGCAACGGAAATCGGCAGCTTGAGGCCGTAGTCGTCTCGGTGCTCCTCGGCCACGCAGGCGAGGAGGCGCCCGGTCCCGATCCCGTACGAGCCCATCCAGATCGGGCGCTCGGCCCCGTCCTCATCCGTGTACGTCGCCTCCAGCCCCTCCGAATAGCGGGTGCCGAGCTGGAAGATGTTCCCCACCTCCACGCCGCGCGCCATGCGCAGCCCTTCGCCGCAGCGCCCGCACGGCGCCCCCTCGAAGGCGAGTGCGACAGCGCCGACGTGCGTGGGCTCGTAGTCGCGGCCGCAGCACACGTTGCGGAGGTGGTAGTCCGTCTCGTTCGCCCCGAGCACCAGGTTGGGCGATTCCGCGACCCAGCGGTCGACGACGAAGATCGCGGCCGCCGGCTCCACCCCCACCGGCGAGGCGAACCCCGGCACCATGCCGGTCGCCGCGATCTCCTCCTCGTGCGCCGGGCGAAGCTCGAGCGCGCCCGCGAGGTTCTGGACCTGGATCGGGTTCACCTCCAGGTCGCCGCGCACGATCGCCGCCACCAGCTTCTCCTCGCGAGCCCCTTCCTCCCCCGCGAAGCTGCCCATGTAGAAGACCATCTTCGCGGTCGCCCGGGGGGCGATCCCGAGCAGTCCCGTCACCTCCTCGATCGTCGCCGTTCCGGGCGTGTGGACGCGCTCCAGCGGCGACATCTCCCCCTCCCGAGGCTCGAGCGTGAACTCGGCGACCTCCCGGTTCGCCGCGTAGCCGCAGGCGTCGCAGAGCGCGAGGCTGTCTTCGCCGATCGGCGTCACGTACATGAACTCGTGGGCGATCTTTCCGCCCATCATGCCCGTGTCGCTCCGCACGGCCGTGAGCGGCAGGGCGCAGCGGCGCCCGATGCGCTCGTACGCCTCGTAGTGCCGGTCGTACTGCTTCGCGAGCCCCTCCGGGTCCCGGTCGAGCGAATAGGAATCCTTCATGATGAACTCGCGCACGCGGATGAGCCCGCCGCGGGAGCGGAGTTCGTCCCGGAACTTGGTCTGCATGTGATAGACCATGGCCGGGAGTTGCCGGTAGGACTGGATCTCGGACGCCGCGTGGAAGGCCACGACCTCCTCGTGCGTCATCGCCAGGAGCAGGTCGCGCTCGCGCCGGTCGACGAACCGGGCCATGGTCGCGTCGATGTCGTACCAGCGGCCGGTCGCCTGCCACAGCTCCGCCGGATGCACGACGGGCATCGACAACTCCTGCCCATCGATCCGGTCCATCTCCTCGCGCAGGATCTGCTCGATCTTCCTCAGCGAGCGCCACGCGAGAGGGAGATAGGAGAAGATGCCCGCCGCGAGCTGGCGGACGTAGCCGGCTCGCACGAGGAGGCTGTGGGACTCGATCTCGGTTTCTCCCGGCGCCTGGCGCAGGGTCATGCCGAAGAGATTCGAGACTCGCTGTCCTGTACGTTCGGTTCGATTCACGGGTCGACCGCTCAGGGTGGTGACGAATGGGCTCGGAATGGTCACGAGGTCCGCGGGACGGCGCGCAGAGACACGCGACGCTAACCGGCCCGCTGTCCGGGGGCCAGCATCTCGATAAGATATCGGCCGGACACCGACTCGGCCCGACACCGACTCGGCCCGACAGCGGCGCGACGCCGACACGACTTCATCCCCGGAGTGACCCGTGCCTCGAAGGTTCGCAGTGCTCAGCGTGAAGCCCCTCATGATCCCCGTCCTCGCCACCGCCGTGGCGATCCCGCTCGGCGCCCGGCCGCTGCGGGGCCAGGAAGCCGGGCAGCCGGCGGCGCAACTCCAGGCGCTGCACGACATCGTGGCGGCCGTCTCGGCCGAGCGCGTGGAGGCCGACATCCGCCGGCTCGCGGGCTTCGGCACCCGCCACACGCTGTCCGACACGCTGTCCGACACGCGCGGGATCGGGGCCGCCCGGCGCTGGATCAAGGCCGAGTTCGATGAGATCTCCGCGGCATGCGGCGGGTGCCTGGAGGTCTCGTACCAGACGTCGATGGTCATGGGCGCGGCGCGCATCCCGGAGGAGACGGCCATCGTCAACGTGCTCGCGATCCAGCGCGGGACGACGGACCCGGGCCGCTACGTCGTGATGTCGGGCGATATCGACTCGCGCGCTACGGGCGCCCTCGACGGCGTCACCGACGCGCCCGGCGCGAACGACAACGCCTCCGGGATGGCCGGCGTGCTGGAGGCCGCGCGCGTCCTCACGCAGTACGAGTTCAACGGGTCCATCATCTACGCGGGGCTGTCCGGCGAGGAGCAGGGGCTGTTCGGCGGACGGCACATGGCCGAGGTCGCGCTCGAAGAGGGCTGGCGCCTGCAGGCGGTGCTGAACAACGACATGATCGGCAACATCCAGGGCCAGAACGGCGTCTCGGACAACACCATCGCGCGCATCTTCGCCGAGGGCACGCGGGCGGACGAAACCGAGTCGGTCGCCGCCCGGCGGCGCGTCACCGGGGGCGAGGTGGACTCCCCGTCGCGGAACCTGGCCCGCTTCATCGACCGCCTCGTCGACGGCTACGTCCCCAATCTCGACATGATGATGGTGTACCGGCTGGACCGGTTCGGGCGCGGCGGGCACCACCGGCCGTTCAACGACGCCGGCTTCCCCGCCGTGCGGATCATGGAGGCGAACGAGGACTACCGGCGCCAGCACCAGGACATCCGCGTGGAAGACGGCGTCGAGTACGGCGACGTGATCGATGAGGTCGAGTTCGACTTCGCCGCGAAGCTGACGGCGGTCAACGCGATCTCGCTCGCCGCCATGGCGTGGGCTCCCGCGCCGCCGCGGAACGTCGCGATCCAGGGCGCCGTCCGGCCGTCCACGACGCTGCGGTGGGACCCCGTTCCCTCAGACCACGCCCCGAACCTGGCGGGATACCGCGTCTACTGGCGGCTCACCGATGCGCCGCAGTGGCAGTGGAGCGTGTTCGCGGGCGACGTGACGGAGCACACGCTCGAGAACATCGTCATCGACAACTACCTCTTCGGCGTGGCCAGCGTGTCCGAGGACGGCTACGAGAGCCCCGTCGTCTTCCCGTGGCCCATCGGCGCGTTCGAGCCGCTGGAGTGGACCCGGCCCGACCCGGGCAGCTAGCAGCCGCCGGGCGGTGACTCGCGTGGCCGGAAAGTGCTAGGCGCGCCGCCAGGCCCAGCGGAACAGGACGAAGCAGAACAGCAGCGCGATGCCGATCCACAGGCCGCCCCAGGCGAGCGTGGGGATGCCGGTGAGTTCGGCCAGCATCCGGGCGTCCGACCGCAACTCCGGACGGTCGAGGATGTCGCTCTTGATGTCCAGCACCGCGTAGAGGCAGCTCGTGAGGCCGAGCGCCGTGAGCAGGACGCGGTTCACGCCGGCGCTCGCCCGCCACGCCACCGCGAGCAGCGCCGCGGAGAAGGCGAGCCCGAACGCGACGGCAAAGGACTGCTGCGCATAGAACAGCGTCATGCCCCCCACGATCACGGCGAGGACCGCGGAAAACCACGAACTCAGCGTCGGGAAGCGCTCCGCACCCCAGATCATCAGCCCGCCCCACAGCAGGCTTCCGAGATACCCCGCGGACAGGCTCAGGAACGCGTTCCCGCCGGGGCACCGGCACAGTCCTCCTTCGCGCGGCGTCACCTCGATGGCGAGGATCTGGCCCCCCGTCGCCACCGTCGCCAGCCCGTGGCTGATCTCGTGCAGGAGGACGACGAAGAGTTTCACCGGATACACGAAGGGCGTGTCCCAGAGGAACCACACGGCCGCAAAGAGACCGACGAACGCGGCCAGGAAACGGACTCTTCGTTTCGATTGATCGTTCATGCGTTCCTCGTACGGGCTGCGCGCGGCGCCGGTGTCGGGCGACGAGGCGCCGGTGTCGGGCGACGAGGCGCCGGTGTCGCGCGGCCGGGCCCCGATGTGGGGGGCGCGCGCGTCGTCACGTTACGATCAGCAGGGCGAGCGCGACGAGCGTCATGGCCACGCCCGCGAGCGCGAATACCGGCACTTTCCGGTCGAACCGCCACCGGCAGACGGTAAAGACGAGCGAGAAGAGACCCAGCGTCGCGTACACGGGGAGCAGGGCCCCGGCCCATTCCGTGCGCTCGCTGAGCGCGAGCACCGCCAGCCCCGAAGCGAGGGTCGCGATGAAGAGGGAGCGCTCGTCGGCCAGCGGCGGCTGCGGCCAGCGGGTCGCGGGCAGCCAGCCCCCGAGCGCGAGCGGGGCCAGGACGAGCGCCTCGCCCAGCACGGTCAGCCGCCAGGCGTCCTGTGCCGGACCCGCGATCAGGAAGGCGTCGGTGAACGCGGCGAAACCGGCGGACGTCGCGGAGACCGCGCCCAGCAGATAGAGCCCGAAGGCGATGATCCGACCCGAGATCCGCGCGGCATGGAAGGTTCCCGGGGCGTCCCGGCGCAGGCGGAGCGCCGGCACGGATTCCGCGGGCGCTCTCCCGACGCTTCGGGGCAACCACCGGGGGCGCCCGGGCCGCCTCGACTGGGCGAGCAGCCGCGCGCCGGTCTCGCGCACCTCCTCGGCCTCCGCGGTCGACAGCTCGGCGCGGTCCACGGCCGCGTCCAGTTCATCCTCGTCCAGCAACACGCCGCCGCCGCCCTCGGGCAACCACACGTCGAGGTAGAGGTCCTCGATGACCCAGGGTGAGGACTGCAGTCGCGGAGGCCGGATCAGGTTGATGTAGTAGCCCTGGAAGGTGCCGCGGCCGTGGTAGAAGGCGCCGACCTCGAAGGGCTGCCCCGGCCGAAGGAACCACATGAGAAGGGAGCCGGGCCGGAGGGTCGTGGCCTCGTCGATCTTCACCGGCTTGAAGCCCGCATCGAGGATCTGGAGCGTGATCTTCCACCCCGGGCCGTCCGCGAGCAGCTCCTGGCGAAAGCGTTGCACCTGGCTCCCGCGGCGCACCTCGACGTCGACGCGGGGTGCATCTTCCGGGATCCGGCGCGCGGCCCGCAACGCGCGGCGCCGTGCCCCCAGGAGGTCGAAACCCACCTACATGTCCAGCGGAGACCCCGGGTCTCGCCACACGGCGTCGGATGTGAACGATCCATCCGCGTCGGCGAGCCTATCCAGTCCCGGCGCCGGAGTGAAGCGGTCTCCGTGCTGCTCCGTCAGTTCGAGCAGACGGTCGCGCACGGACCGCGCCCCGCGAGACTCCGCCCACGCGAGCGGGCCGCCGCGGAACGGCGGAAATCCGGTGCCCATCACCATCGCGAGATCGACGTCTCCCGGCCCCGCCACGACGCGTTCCTCCAACGCGTACATGGCTTCGTTCACGGAGATCAGCAGGCAGCGATCGATGATCTCCTCCGGGCGCACGCCGCCGCCCCCCGAGCCGAAGGCGCGGCCTACCTCCCGGTCCACGCGCTCCTCGCGATCCGAGTAGGTGTAGAAGCCGCGACCGTTTTTCTTCCCGAGGCGGCCGAGGTCCGTGAGCGTGTCCAGGGCCGCGGAGGGGCGCATGCGGTCGCCGAACGCTCGGGCCATCTCCTTCGCGACGTGCGCCGCGACGTCGAAGCCGACTTCATCGAGCAGTCGACATGGCCCCATCGGCAGCCCGAACTCCGTCAACGTCCGATCGATGCGGGCCACGTCCGCACCATCGTTCAGCAGGAATCCCACTTCGTTCAGGTACGGCGCGAGGAGCCGGTTGACGATGAACCCGGGCCGATCCGCGACCAGCACGGGCGTCTTCCCGAGCCGCCGCGCGAGCTTGAACACGGTGGCGAGCGCCGCGTCCGAGGAAGACTCGCCGCGGATGATCTCCACGAGGGGCATTCGGTGCACCGGGTTGAAGAAGTGCAGGCCGACGACCCGGTCCGGCCGGGCGGCGGCCTCGCTCAACTTCGTCACGGACAACGAGGATGTGTTCGTCGCGAAGACGGCGTGCGGGGGAAGTTCCGCCTCCACGTCCCGCAGGACCTGCTGCTTCACGTGAAGCCGTTCGACGACGGCCTCGATGACGACATCGACATCGCCGAACTGCTCGTAGCTGAGCGTGCCGTGGACGAGCGCGAACTTCAGCCCCACCTCCTCCGGCGCGATGATGCCGCGCTTGCCCGCCTTCTGGAGCAGTTCGTGAGCGTGGCGCAGTCCCAGATCGAGCGCCTCCCGGTCGATGTCCTTGAGGACTACGGAGATGTCGTGCGCGGCGGCGAGTTCGGCGATCCCGCCGCCCATGACGCCGGCCCCGAGGACGGCGACTTTCCTGACGTCCCGCTGCTGTGCCGCGATCTCCGGAGCGAACGTCCTGTTCGCGGCTCGACCTCCCCGGAACAACCGCACGAGGTTGCGGCAGACGTTCGTCGTGGCCACTTCCCCGAGGGCCTCCGCCTCGACGGCGAGGGCCTCATCGATCGGCAGGTCCAGCGTTTCCTCGATGACATCGATCGCCTTCAGGGCCGCGGGGTATCGCGTCCCCGAGGCGCTGCGTACGCGCTTGCGGGCGCCCCGAAACAGGAGGCGGCGGCCCAGGCCCGTGTTTTCCAGGAAGCGGTCCCGTGTCGTCGCATGCGGGAGCTCGCGCTCTACCCGCCCGAGCACGGCGTCGAGGGCCACCTGCGCGGCGGAATGTTGGAAACCCGCGTCGTCGAAGACCTGGTCGACGAGGCCGTATCGGTACGCGTGCGCGGCCGAGAGGCTCCTCCCCGTGAGAATCATCGAGAGCGCCCGCTGAATCCCCACGAGGCGCGGCAGCCGCACCGAGCCGCCGAACCCGGGAATCAGCCCGAGCTTGATCTCGGGCAGGCCGATGGTCGTGGCGGGCGTGTCCGCGGCCAGGCGCCAGTCGCACGCCAGGGCGAGTTCCGTGCCTCCACCCAGACAGGCGCCGCGAATCGCGGCGATCTTCGGGATCCCGAGCCGTCCCAGCCGGCTGAAGATCCGCTGCCCCATGGCGCTCTTCCGGCGGCCGTCCTCCTCGTCCTCGATCTCGGCGATCTCGTTGACGTCGGCGCCGGCGATGAACGTGTCGGGCTTTTCGCTCCAGATCACGACCGCGATGGGGTGTCCGGTGGCGATCCGCGACTCGAGTTCGGCGAGATAGCCGTCCAGGTGCCGCATCACCTCGGAATCGAGGAGGTTCACCTGCGAGTCGGGGGCGTCGAAGATCAGCCAGCCGATCTTGTCCGCGTCGATCTCGAGCCTGAGCGACCTGGGCTTATCGGCCATGCGTCCCCCAGCTACCCGGCAGCCGGGGGACCGCGGGTTTGCGCGCGGCGTGAAAGCCGCTCATCGCGACACTACGCTAGTAGCGCGGACGCACGATTAGCAGCGCTGACGCACACCCTGTCGCAGATCGGCGTTGCCCGGCTGCAGCCGCAGCGTGTCCGACGGAGCCTCGTCGACCATCACGTTCCAGTAGAGTTCGCCGGCCGCGGTGTTCACCCGCGCGTGGATCCACCAGGGACCGCCGGACGCCGACGCCGCTGCCACTCCATCGGCGTCCGTCGTGTCCGCCAGCACCTCTCGTCCCAGCGCCATGAGGAGATCGTCCTCTATGTCGCCGTACCCCGCGAAAGCCGCTTCTTCCCAGGAATCGATGACGATGCAGATCGAGTCGACGCGCTGCTGGGTGGCCTGCTGCATCTCGTTGAACTCGTCGAAGGCCGCCTGGCGCTGCCGGTTCAGGGCCCGTTCGCGATCCTCGAGATCGCCGAACCGGTCGAACAGTTCCCGGTACTCCACGCTGCGGTCGTCGAGGTTATCGAGCCGCGCGGTGATCGACCGCATGGAATCGCGGACGTTGTTCCAACTCGACTCCGCCGTGCTCCATGAGTCCCGCAACTCCTGCTCCGTCAAGGAGGCCTCTTCGAGATCCGCCGGGATCGACGGCTCCGGCGTCGCGGCCTGTCCGACGATGATCGCGAACAGGGAGTCGCGGTCGAACGGGAGAAACTGAACTTCCAGGTCGTTCACGGGTTCGGCCGCGGCGTCGTCCGTCGTAACCTGCACGGTGATTCTGCCGCCACAGGCGGCCAGCAACGGGAGGATCGCCAGAAGCGGGATAGCCACACGCAACTTCGACATCAATCGAACTCCGGTTGGGGTGTTCCGGTAAGTGGGCGGAATCTAAGAAGCTCCTGCCGGGGGCGGTAGCTGTCTAGGGGCGGAAGGTGTCCAGGAAGTAGCCGACCGGGTTCACCGGGCGGCCGCCGACCGAGACCTCGTAGTGGAGATTCGGACCCGTTGCCGTGCCGGAGACGCCTACCTCCCCCAGGATATCGCCACGCTGGACCCACGCGCCCGCGCGAACCGCGATGCGGCCCAGGTGGGCGTAGAGGCTCGCGTAGCCATCGCCGTGATCGATTTCGACGAGCCGGCCGTACCCCTGCTTCGAGCCGGTGAACGTGACGCGCCCCGCCCCCGTCGCGACGACGGGACTTCCGAAATCGGCCGAAATGTCGACCCCGGTATGCGGACGCCGGAGCCCGAGCAGCGGATGCAGCCGGTTGTGGCTGAAGCCCGAGGAGAGGAAGGACTCTTCCGCGATGACCGGCCAGATCGAGGGAATGCGCTGATACCGCTCGCGCTGAGTTCCCACGGAATCCGCCGCCTCGGTGAGACTGCTTCGAAGCAAATCCGCGCGCCGGAGCAACTGTTCGATGTCGACGACCACATCTCCCGCCTCGCGCGCCAGGTCCGGGGCGATCTCGAAGAACTCGTCGTTCGTCGGGGTGACGCCGCCGGGGCCGCCGACGCCGACCGAGTAGACATCGGGATCGAGCAGCGGAAGGCCGGCGACGAGCCGGAATCTCTGTTCCCGCGCGGAGAGGTCGTCGAGCGCCTGGCTGAATTGTCCGCTGCGGCGCTCCATGGCCTGCAGGCTGCTGATCAGCTGCCGGTTCTCGGCCCGATAGCGCGCAAGCTGCTCCGCCGCGTCCTGCCGCCCCAACACGGTGGCGACGAAGGCGGACGCCATCATCAGGAGTACGGCCGCGGCGATTCCGGCAGCTTTCGCACGGCGCTTCTCCACGCGATAGCTGCGCGCGCGCCCTCCACTCCCGGGCAGTATCTGTATCGTCCAGTACGAAGATTTTCTCAAGTCGTCCAGCCGTAAGATGGGCGAAAAAAAAGCCGGTCGAACTTCCCGGCAGGTCGCCGCGAACCGGCAAACCACCCGTCCGCAGCCGTAACATCGGCCCGTAAAGCTAGTCCCGGGCGGCAACCAGTGTCAACGTTTTACCCGCCCGGGGCGGAAGCGTTCCGGGCGTAAGCGTCCCGGGCGGAGATGGGCCGTGCGGAGACGGGGCGAGCGATCAGGGGCGCGGAAAGAGCACGCCGCCCGGGCGCACGGTTCTGAGCCCGGCCACGGACGGTTCGAGTTGTTCGAAAGCCGGCGGCGATCCGTCGCCCCCCAGGGTGCCCCAGAGTTCGGCGGCCTTCGCCGGCGTGAAGGGGGCGAGCATCGCAGCCACCGCGCCGAGCGCCCCGATGAGTTGTGACAACACCCCGTCGAGCGCGCCCGCGTCCGCGCCTTCGTCGCGCTCCGCCTTCGCCAGCGTCCACGGCTTCGTCTCGTCCACGAACCCGTTCGCCGCGCGCACGACGTCGAACGCCGCCGCCAGGCCCCGATGGAGCAGATAGCCCTCCATGGCCGCGCGGTAGTCCCCGAGGGCGAGCGCCGCCTTTTCCGCGAGTGCTCCGCCTTGCGACCGCGGCACCTCGCCTCCGCGATACCTGGCCACCATCGACACCACGCGGTTCAGGAGGTTGCCGAGGTCGTTCGCGAGATCCGTCGTGTAGCGGCGGTCGAACTGCTCGATGAAGGCCTCCGTCGACGGGTAGTCGCGGTCGCCATCCCAGGGCACCTCCCGCAGCAGGAAGTACCGTAGCGCGTCCGGCCCGTGCCGCTCGATGAGTTCGATGAGGCCCAGTTCCGTCCCCGCCGACTTCGAGAGCTTGGCCCCGCTGATCGTGATGAAGCCGTGGCCCCACACGCTCTTCGCGGGCTCCACGCCCGCCGCCAGCAGCATGGCCGGCCAGTACACGCAGTGGAAGCGGGTGATGTCCTTGCCGATGATGTGGAGGTCGGCGGGCCAGAACTTCCCGAACGCCTCGCCGTCCGGGTAGCCGATGGCCGTGATGTAGTTCGACAGCGCGTCGAACCACACGTAGACCGTATGCTCCTCGTCCCCCGGAAAGGGGACGCCCCAGCGAATCCGGGAGCGGGAGGCGGAAATGTCGTCGAGGCCGGACTCGAGGAGCCGCGTGATCTCGTTGCGCCGCGTCGCGGGCCGCACGGAGTCCGGGTCGTTCCGCAGACGTTCGAGGAGCGTGTCCCGGTAGTCGGAGAGCCGGAAGAACCAGTTCTCCTCCTCCGTCCACTCGACCTCGCGCCCGGGGTGGAGCGGACAGCGTCCGTCCGCCAGTTCATCGTCCTTCTTGAAGGCTTCGCACCCGGTGCAGTAGTGGCCCTCGTACTTCGAGCGGCGGAAGTCCCCGTTCCCGGCGATCCGCTCCATGAGCGCGGTGACGCCGCGGTGGTGGCGCGGTTCCGAGGTCCGGATGAAGTCGTCGTTCGACAGGTCCAGGCGCCCCCAGACATCGAGGAAGGCTTCGGCGATCCGGTCGACCCATTCCGCGGGGGCCGATCCCTGCTTCTCCGCCTCCTGCTGGACCTTCTGCCCGTGTTCATCCATTCCGATGAGGAAATGGACGTCGTCCCCGCAGGCGCGCCGGTACCGGGCGATCGTGTCGGCGCCGATCTTCTCGATCGCGTGCCCCAGGTGCGGGTCGCCGTTGGAGTAGTCGATCGCCGTCGTGAGATAGAATCGGGGCACTGGCAGTCCGTGTCGGGGTTTCGTCGCGGGCTGCTAGCGGCGGTCCAGCTCGGCGCGGCGCGCGGCGCGCCTCTCGTCCTTCAGCTGTGCGAGCGGAATCGTGCGGGTCTCTCCGTCCCCCGCCTCGAGCGACACGGTCTCCTCGAACAGGTCCCACGACTTCACGTTCTCGCGGCCCTGTGCGGTCCGGATCGTCTTCCCCACGGGCGGGAAGCGCTTCCTGGCCTGCGCGTACACGGCGTGCTCGTAGCGGAGGCAGTTCATGAGACGGCCGCAGGCGCCCGAGATCTGGCTTGGATTGAGCGAGAGGCCCTGGTCCTTCGCGAGCTGCAGCGTGACCGGTTCGATGGACGTGAGCCACGAGCGACAGCAGAGTTCGCGGCGACAGCGGCCCATCCCCCCGAGACGGCGCGCCTCGTCGCGGACCCCGATCTGGCGGAGGTCGATCCGGGTGCGGAACGAGCGGGCCATGTCCCGCACGAGGGCGCGAAAGTCCACCCTCTTCTCCGCGGTGAAATAGACCGTGAGCTTGTTGCGGTCCCATTGCCACTCCGCCTCGCTCACCTTCATCCGCAGCCGGTGCTTCATGGCGAGTTCGCGCGTGCGCCGGCGCACCTCGAGTTCCTGGTCGCGCAGCTGCTGCAGCCGCAGGACATCGGCCGGCGCGGCGCGGCGGATCACGCGGCGGGACGGCGGCGGGACCGCGCGCTCGCCCACGGCGTCGCACCCCCCCTCGCACGCCAAGTCCCCTGTCGCGGCCGCGCGCTTCACCCACCCGATGTCCTGCCCGCGGTCGGCCTCCACGACGACGTACTCCCGCTCCGTCAGCGGGGGGGCGCCGCTGAAGCCGAAGAAGTCGGAGCGAAGGCCCTTGAACCGGACCTCGAGGACCTGGCTCGGGCCTCCGGCCGCCGGACCCGGCGACGCGACGGGATCCGGCGACGCGACGGGACTCGGGGGCGCCGCGGGGCTCGGGGCCGCCACGGGCTCGGGCCGGGGCGGGCGCTCGCGGGAGGCGCCGTTGCCGGACTCCCCGGCGGGGCGCGCGGGACGAGGAGGGGCCGGCCGCACGGGGCGCGGCCGCCGGCCCTCGCTCACCTCTCCTCCCAGGCGCCGATGTCGTAGTACTTGTCGCGCCGTGACTCGACCAGGTCGACCGGTTCCAGCTTGGCGAGTTCCCGCAGGTGGCGCCGGATCGCGGCGCCCATGGCCTCGACCGCGGCGTCCGGATCCGCGTGCGCCCCTCCCCGCGGCTCCGGAATGACCTGGTCCACCACGCCGAGGTCCTGAAGGTCGCCGGCGGTGAGCTTGAGCGCTTCCGCCGCCTTGTCGGAGTGCTCGCGGCTCCGCCACAGGATCGCGGCGCACCCTTCGGGCGAGATCACGGAGTAGATCGCGTTCTCCATCATGAGGACGCGGTCCGCCACGCCGATGCCGAGGGCTCCGCCCGAGCCGCCCTCGCCGATGACGCAGCTCACGATGGGGACCCGCAGGCCCGCCATCACGGCGAGGTTGCGGGCGATCGCTTCCGCCTGGCCGCGCTCTTCGGCGCCGATGCCGGGATACGCGCCCTGCGTGTCGATGAAGGTGACGACGGGACGGCCGAATTTCTCGGCCAGCCGCATCAGGCGCTTTGCCTTGCGGTATCCCTCGGGATGGGGAGAACCGAAGTTGCGGCGCAGGTTCTCCTTCATCTCCCGGCCCTTCTGGTGCCCGATGACCATGACCGAGCGGCCGTCGAGCTTGAGCCAGCCGCCGACGATGGCCGGATCGTCGCGGAACACCCGGTCGCCTCTCAACTCGAAGAAATCCGTGCCGATCCCCTGGATGTAGTCGAGCGAGAAGGGGCGGTCCTGGTTGCGGGCGAGTTTTACGCGGTCGAAACGCGACAGCCGGGCCATGGCCTCATCGTGCGCGGCGGCGAGCTGGGCTTCCAGCGGCCCCAGCTCGGCGCTCACGTCGATTCCGCGCTCCCTGGCCTTGTTCCGAAGCTCCTTCACCTGGCTGCGGAGCTCGGCCAGACCTTCCTGTTCTATCGACATACGCGATCATCTCTCGGTCCCGAAGCCGACAGCCATCCGTCATCCTGCCGTCGGCCGACTGCATAAGGCGTCTGCATAAAATGGGCCCGCCGATGGTGATCCGGCCAGCGGGCGGCCGAAGGAGGGTGGAACGGTCAGCGATTCCGGACCATTCTCACGCCGCTTCCGCCCAGCAGTCCACGCAGCTCCTCGACCAGGGTCGGAGTCGGGGCCACGCGCAGCGACCGCGACGCGAATCGCGAGGGTCGCGCATCGTCTTCCGGCATCCCGGGATCCCCGTTCGCACCGCCGTTCTCCTGGCCCCGGCCCGCCCTCACATCCAGGTAGAGCGGCCCGCGTCCCGGGGAGGCCTCGATCAACGCGCGCGCCTTTTCGAACGCGCCGGGCTCCAGCCGTTCGTCGTCGCGGAGTTCGATCAGGATCCCGAACTGTCCCTCGTCCCGCACTTCCGACAGCGCCCGCACGGAGTCGAGGAAGATGGGCGGATCGTCGTCGTCCCGCGAGTTGCCGGACACCGTGCCCGTGATCAGGACCGGGCGGTCGTCCGTGAGGATATCGCGGTGCTTCTGCCAGACATCGCCGAATACGAGCGTCGCCGCCGTCCCGTGGAAGTCCTCGATCGTGAGGCGCGCCCACTCCCGGCCGTCCTTGCGCGCCGTGCGCACGGACGTCTCGGTGATGACGCAGGTGATCTCCACGTTCCGGTCGCGGTGCTCGCGCAGGTTCGTCGTGTTCGCCTGCTGCGCGTACAGGTCGACGAGATCCCGGTAGCGCTCGAGCGGGTGCCCCGAGATGTAGAAGCCGAGGCGTTCCTTCTCCTCGCGCAGGCGGTCGCGCTCGCTCCACGCGGACACGACCGGGAGTTCGACTTCGGGCCGCGTCTCCGCCGCGTCGCCGCCGAACAGGCTGGTCTGCCCGCTCTCGGCCTCCTGCCGGCGCAACTGCGCCTCGTTGAGCATGACCTCGAGTCCGGCCCAGAGGGCGGCGCGGTCGCCCAGGTCGTCGAGCGCCCCGGCCCCGATCAGGGCCTGGATCACTCGCGAGTTGTTGAGCCGCAGGTCGATCCGCTCGAGGAAGTCGAGGAAGCTCTCGAACGGCGCCTCCTCCCGGGCCGCCTGGATGGACCGGATCGCGGAGTGTCCCACGCCCTTGATCGCGCCGAGCCCGAAGCGGATCGCCGACTTGCCGGCGTCCTCCGGATCGTCGACGACCGTGAAGCGATACCCGGACTCCATCACCGAGGGGGGAAGCACCCGGATCCTGAGCGAGCGCGCCGCCGCGATGTACGACACGACCGCATCCGTGCTCCCGATTTCCGACGAGAGGAGGCCGGCCATGAACTCGGCCGGGTAGTGCGCCTTCAGCCACGCGGTCCGGTAGGAGAGGAGCGCGTACGCCACGCTGTGCGCCTTGTTGAAGCCGTAGCGGCCGAAGGTGCGGATGAGTTCGGCGATCTCGCCCGCTTTCGGTTTCGCGACGCCGCGCTCGACCGCGCGCTTGACGAATTCCCCGAGGACGCGGTCCGTGAGTTCCGCGTCCTTCTTGCCGACCGCCTTTCTGAGCACATCGGCTTCGGCGAGCGAGAACCCGGCGAGCAGGTTCGCGGCCCGCATCACCTGCTCCTGGTAGGTGATGACCCCGTACGTCGGCTCGAGGACCTCCTGCAGGTCGGGGTGGGGATAGTCGACCGCCTGGAGCCCCCGCTTGCGCTTGATGTAGACGTCCGTCATCCCGGAATCGAGGGGACCCGGGCGGATGAGCGCGTTGACGGCGACGAGGTCGTCGAAGCGGTCGCAGCGCATCGCGCGCAGCTTGTCCGTCGCGAGGCTGGACTCGAACTGGAACACGCCGCTCGTGCGGCCGGCCGCGAGCATCTCGTACACGGCGGGGTCGGCGAGGCCGATCTCCTCCCAGTCCACGCGGATCCCGTGCCGTTCCTCCACGTTCCGCGCCGCGTCGTCGATCACGGTCAGCGTGCGCAGGCCCAGGAAGTCCATCTTGAGCATGCCCGCCTTCTCGAGCGCGTTCATGTCGAACTGCGTGATCACGGCGCCGCTCTTCGTGTCCGAGCAGATCGGCACGTAGTCGTCCAACGGTCCCGGCGCGATCACGACGCCCGCCGCGTGCACGGAACTGTGGCGCGAGAGTCCCTCGATGCGTTCCGCGTAGTCGAGGAGTTTCCTGACCTGGGCGTCCTCGCGGTCGCTCTCGGCGAGTTCCCCCACCTTCTTCCTCGCCTGCGCCACCGTGAGCGAGAACCCCGGCGTCGACGGCACGAGCTTCGCGAGGCGGTCCGTGTCCGAGGGCGAGAAGCCGAGCACCCGGCCCACGTCCCGGATCACGGCGCGCGCCTTCATCGTCCCGAACGTGATGATCTGCCCGACCGAGGCCTGTCCGTACTTCTCCCGCACGTAGTCGATGACCTCGCCGCGGCGCTCGTAGCAGAAGTCGATGTCGATGTCCGGCATGGAGACGCGTTCCGGATTCAGGAAGCGCTCGAAGAGGAGGTCGAACTCGAGCGGATCCACGTCGGTGATGCCGAGCGCGTAGCAGATGATCGACCCCGCAGCGGATCCGCGGCCGGGGCCGACCGGGATGTCCCGTTCGCGCGCCGCGACGATGAAGTCCCACACGATGAGCAGGTAGCCCGCGTACCCCGTGTTCTCGATGACCCCGAGTTCGTAGTCGAGGCGCTCGCGCGCTTCGTCCGGCAGGGTATCGCCGTACCTGGACTTCGCCCCTTCCGTCGCTTCGTGGCGCAGCATCGCCATGGGTTCGGCGAAGCGGTCCGGGAGCGGGAAATCGGGCAGCCGGTACTGCTTCTCGAACTGGACGTCGCAGCGCTCGGCGATCTTCACCGTCTCGGCGAGCAGGCCGGGCAGGTCGGGGAAGAGTTCCGCCATCTCGTCGGCGGTCTTGAAGTAGCTCTCCTCGCCGTGGAAGCGGAGCCGGTCGGGGTCGTCCTTGTCCTTTCCGGTCCCGATGCAGAGGAGCGTGTCGTGCGCGTCCGCGTCTTCCCGCCGCATGTAGTGCGCGTCGTTGGTGACGACGAGCGGGAGCCCGAGTTCCTCGGAGAGCCGGATGATCCCCTTGTTCACGACGTCCTGCTTCGGGATCCCGTGGTCCTGGAGTTCGAGCCAGTAGCGGCCCTCGAACACCCGCGCGTGCCACTCCGCCGCCCGCTTCGCGTCGTCGTACCGCTCGTGCTGCAGGTAGCGCGCGACTTCGCCGGCGAGGCAGGCGGAGAGGCAGATGATCCCGTCCGCGTACTGCTCGAGCACCTCGTGGTCCACGCGGGGGCGGCGGTAGAAGCCTTCCGTGTACCCGATGGAGGAGAGCCTGATGAGATTCGAGTACCCGCGCGCGCTCTCGGCGAGCAGCACGAGGTGGGCGTAGTGGGCCGGGGCTCGCTCCTCCAGCTTGCGGGAACGGCGGTCGCCGTACGCGACGTAGGCCTCGCAGCCGATGATCGGCTTGATCCCCCTGGCGCGGGCCTTCTCCTGGAACTCCCACGCGCCGTGGAGGTTGCCGTGGTCCGTGAGGGCGAGGGCGGGCATGCCGAGTTCGACCGCGCGGTCGACGAGGTCGTCGATCCGGTTCGCGCCGTCGAGGAGCGAGTACTCGCTATGTGTGTGAAGGTGAACGAACTGCATCCAGGCGACCCTGTCCGGCCAGGTGTGTCAGGTTTGGCTGTGGCGTTCGGCTACTCGACGCAGCGGAACGACCCGAGTATCTCCTGCAACTGCAGCATGTACTCGTACTTGGGCCGGTTCGGCGAATAGAGCCACGCATCGACGAAGTACGTGCGCGCCGGACAGTCGACCAGCCAGACGATGAACGGGCCCGCCGCGGGGAATCCGCCCGACTCGTCCTGCCACACGCCGGTCACTTCCAGCGCCGGACGGCCCTCCCACATGAAGCTGACCACGCTCGAATTCGAGTCGTCGATCCGCTGCGGGACGTTGTAGTGCGTGGCGTCGATCTCCGCCCGCCACTCCAGCGCCAGTTCCCTCGTCAGCGAGTCGACGCCCGTGCGCGACGCGATCAGGACCGAGCGGATGAGCTGGCTCGGGTCCGGGTTGTCGTTGCGCAGGATGACCAGGCTGTCGCCGCCGCCGAGATCGCGGGCGATCCGGTCGTAGACCTCGGGGACGAGCATCGAGAACCCGAACCGCCGCCCCAGATCCGTCCGGAGCGCGGTGTCGGCGGCCGTCGCGAACATCCGCCGCAGCACGAGTTCGCGGTAGTTCGTGTCCACCGCGTTCAGGACCGACGGCAGGGCGGCCACCCACGACTCGGTCTCGCGGCCGGAGCGCAGCAGCACGGCCGTCACCGTCTGGGCCAGGGCCCACACGTTCGACGCCTGGAAGACGCGGCCCGGCTCGAGCGCGGCGAGATCCTGGCCCGCCTCGGCCGCCACCTCGAGCATGAGGGGATCGTCCGCCGTCCCGAACACGATCAGGTTACGGAACCGTTTCAGATCGCCCGCGTTTTCGTGGCCCGGATCGACGAAACTCACCTCGTACTGCTTCTCGTCCCGGCTCGTGAAGATCGTGGGTTCGAGGACCCGCCGGGTCTCCTCCTCCACTTGCAGAGAGAGAGAGTCGGGGGCGAGGATGATGAGGCTGTTCGCCTCTCCGAAGGCCGTCTGCTTGCTGCAGGCGGAGAGGCTCAAGAGCACGGCCGCGAGGAGCGCCATCGGGGCGCCGAAGGGACGGATTTTCATGCGAGTGAAGCTAGACCGGCGGGCTGGCGGCGGCAATCGAACAGAGGCCCTCGCGGGACGGATTTCGCCGTGAGTACGCGCCGGGATTTTCTCGCCGCGTGGTCGCGTTCCGCGGCGCTCTGCGCGCTCGCGCCGCTTCCCTTCGCGCAGTTCGGGGCGGCGGCCCGGGCGAACGGCGGCGGGATCCGCGTGGCGGTCGGCCACTCCGCTTCCGCCGACCGGTTTCCGTTCGAACTCGGGGTGGCCTCCGGCGAGCCGGCCGCCGACGGCGTCGTCCTGTGGACGCGGCTGCTCGACCTGCCCGGCGATCCCGGCGCCGGCGTCCCCGTTCGGTGGGAGGTCGCCACCGACGATGGCTTCGGGCGTGTCGTGCGGCGGGGGGAGGCCGCGGCGCTCGCGGAACTCGGCCACTCCGTTCACGCGGAAGTGGACGGCCTGGAGCCCGGCCGCGACTACTGGTACCGATTCCACGCCGCCGGGGCGACGAGTCCAGTCGGCCGCACCCGTACCGCCCCCGCCCCCGGCACCCTGCCCGACCGCTTCGATTTCGTCTTCGTCTCCTGCCAGCACTACGAGCGCGGCTGGTACACCGGCTTCCGCCACATGGCCGCCGAGTCCCCCGCCCTCGTCATCCACCTCGGCGACTACATCTACGAGAGCGGTCCCGGAGAACGGGACGACCTCGTGCGACGCCACGACACGGAGGAACCGCGCACGCTCGACGGCTACCGCGCGCGCTACGCCCTATATAAGAGGGATCCCGACCTCCAGGCCGCGCACGCCGCCGCCCCGTGGGTCTTCACCCCCGACGACCACGAGGTGGACAACGACTGGGCCGGCGACCACAACACCGAGGAGATGACCCGGGAGGCGTTCCTCGCCCGCCGCACCGCCGCCTTCCAGGCCCTGTACGAAAACTTCCCCCTCCGCCGGACGTCGCTCCCCAGCGGCCCCGACGCGCAACTCTACCGCCGCCTCGACTTCGGCTCGCTGATGCGGCTCCACGTCCTCGACACCCGGCAGTACCGCACCCTCCAGCCGTGCGGCGGGCGCCGGCAGCCCCCCTGCGCGGAGCAACACGCGGAGGGCGCCACGATCCTCGGAGCGTCGCAGGCCGACTGGCTGCTCGACGGACTCGACTCGTCACCCGCCCGCTACAACGTCCTCGCCAACCAGGTCTTCATGGCCCGGCTGCTGGAGGGCGAAGACGAACTCACCCTCGCCATGGACAAGTGGGACGGCTACCCCGCCGACCGCGACCGCCTCATGACCTTCCTCCACGAGCGCCGCCCCTCGAACCCCGTCGTCCTGACCGGCGACCTCCACACCAACTGGGTCAACGACCTCAAACTCGACTTCGAGCGCGCGGATTCTCCGATCGTCGGAACCGAATTCGCCGGCACGTCCATCAGCTCGAGCGGAGACGGCGTCGACACGGGGCCGCAGGGCGAGAACGCCCGCGGCCACAACCCCCACATCAAGTTCTTCAACGCCCAGCGCGGTTACGTCCGCTGCCGCCTCTCCCCCGCCCGCCTCCGCACCGACTTCCGCGTGATGCCCTACGTCACCCGCCCCGACGCCCCGATCACCACGCGCGCCAGCTACGTCGTCGAGAACGGAACCCCCGGCGCCCAGGAAACTTGAACCCGCCGCGCGGTGTCCTTAGGATGGACGCCGCCCGGCGCCCGACCCTCCGCCTACGCGAAGCGGTCGTGCGCCGGTCTTCTTCGGGGCCCGTAGCTCAGCCTGGTTAGAGCGCACGCCTGATAAGCGTGAGGTCGGTAGTTCAAATCTACCCGGGCCCATACTTCCCACCACCGGAGGCAACTCCCGCTTTTGCGTTCCCGCGCCCCAGGACCCCCTGAATGAACTTCGAGGTTTTCGTCGTCGGGGGGATCCTGCTGGTCGCGGTGGTGCTGTTCGTCACCGAGAAGATCCGGGTGGATCTCGTCGCGTTGATGGTGATGCTGGGGCTCGTGGTGACCGGCATCCTCGAGGGCGAGGCGGCGATCATGGGCTTCGCCAACGAAGCGGTCATCACGATCGCTTCGGTGCTCGTCCTGAGCGGCGCGCTCATGCGGACCGGGGTGGCTCACTTCATCGGGCAGCGGGTGCTGGCGGCATCGGGCGATGGGGTCGGCCGTCTCACCGCGGTGATGATGGCCACGGTGGGCCTCCTGTCGGGCATCATGAACGACATCGGGATCACCGCCCTCATGCTGCCGGTGGTGCTGGACATGGCCCGCCGCACGGGGACGCCGCCCTCCAAGCTGCTCATGCCCCTCGCCTTCGGTTCCCTGCTCGGCGGGATGACGACCCTGATCGGAACGGCGCCGAACATCCTCGTGAACGGGGCGTTGCGGGATGCCGGGTTCGAGCCGTTCGGGATGTTCTCGTTCACACCGGTCGGGCTGACCGCGCTGGCCGCAGGGATCGTCTACATGACCTTCCTGGGGCGGCGCCTGTTCCCGGACCGCGATCCGAAGAAGGAATCGACTCCGGCGGACCTCGGCGGCCTTTACGACCTGGGCGGCCTGATCGGCATGCTGAAGGCGCCCCACGATTCGACCCT
Organism: Candidatus Palauibacter soopunensis; assembly: GCF_947581735.1. Taxonomy (NCBI): domain Bacteria; kingdom Pseudomonadati; phylum Gemmatimonadota; class Gemmatimonadia; order Candidatus Palauibacterales; family Candidatus Palauibacteraceae; genus Candidatus Palauibacter; species Candidatus Palauibacter soopunensis. The sequence goes on along the minus strand of NZ_CANPVT010000045.1, from coordinate 11,758 downwards.
CGCGGGCAAGACGCTGCAGCAGAGCCGCCTGGGCCAGGCCCTGGGCCTCAACGTGGTCGCCGTGCAGCGAAGCGGGCAGATGATCCTCGCTCCCGGGACGGACTTCGTTCTGAGCGGGGGAGACGAGATGGTCGTCGAGGGAACCCTGGACAGGTTCGAAGCCCTGCGCGCGTGGAAGCACCTGCAGATCGAGTCGAGAGACCGGACGCTGGAGCGGATTGCCGATGCCTCGATCGAGGTGGCGGAACTGGAGTTGCCGGAAGATTCGCCGCTCATCGGGCAGACCGTTCAGAAGGCGAACCTGCGCCGCACCCGCCGCCTGCACGTCCTCGCGATACTGCGGGGCGATCAGGTACGCCGCACGGGACTGCGGTCGATGACGCTCGCTCCCGGGGATCGCCTGCTGGTCGCGGCGAAAAGCGGGCGACTCGCCGCGCTGGAGGAGGACAGGACCTTCGGAGCGATCCATTCCGTGGCGGCCAACGAACTGATCTCCCGCTACCAGATGGAACGCAGGATCCAGAGCGTCAGGATCTCCGAAGAATCGCTCCTGGCCGGCCAGTTGCTCGCGGAAACCCGGCTGGCCGATGCGTTCGGCCTGACGGTCGTGGGCATCCTGCGGGCCGACGAAGAGCTACTCATGCCGGACCCCGATACGAGACTCGAGGGAGGGGACGTCCTCCTGCTCCGGGGACGGTTCGAGGATCTCGAGATCCTGGAGGGTCTCCAGGGACTGACCGTGGGCGACAACCGCCCGCTGGACGTGAGCGGACTGGAGTCCGACACCGTCGGCCTCGCGGAGGCGTCGCTCTCTCCACGCACGACGTTCGCGGGGAAGACGATCGAGGAACTCAAGTTCCGCAAAACCTTCGGCGTCTCCATCCTGGCGATATGGCGGAATGGAGAGATCTACCGGAGCGGGCTCCGGCGCATGGAACTGCTCCCGGGCGATGCGTTCCTGCTGCACGGCGACAGGAGCAAGCTCGCGCTGCTGGCGGACCACCCGGACTTCCTCGTCATGACCGAGGGAGCGGCGGAGGTGGTGCGAAGCGGGAAGGCTCCGGTCAGCGCCCTCATCATGGCGGGCGTCCTGACCTCGGTGGTCTCGGGCCTGCTGCCCATCTTCATCGCGGCGCCGATCGGAGCGGTGCTGATGGTGCTCACGGGCTGTCTCAACATCGAAGAGGCCTATCGGTGCATCGAGATGAAGGCGGTGGTCCTGATCGCGGGGATGCTCAGCCTGGGGATGGCGATGCAGGAATCCGGAACCGCCGCGCTGGTGGCCGAGGCGGTGCTGGGATCGCTGGCGGACTTCGGTCCGCTGGCGGTGGTGGCGGGACTTTTTCTGATTACCGCCCTGTCAGCTCAGATGATGCCGACGGCCGCGGTGGCGGTCCTCATGTCGCCCATCGCGCTCAGCACGGCCGTCACTGAAGGGCTCTCGCCGCAGGCGCTGATGATGACGGTGGCGGTCGCAAGTTCTTGCGCCTTCATGAGCCCGGTGGGACACCCGGTGAACCTGCTGGTGATGGGGTTCGGAGGGTACCGGTTCGTCGACTTCATCAAGGCGGGATTCCCGCTGTTCATCCTGGTCATGGCCGTGGTCCTGACCGTGCTGCCCCTCGTATGGCCGCTGGTGCCGGCAGGCTGAAGCCCGACGCGTCGACGGAGCCTGCGGACGACCGGGTCGAGGCTCTACCGGGGCTGGCGTCTTTGCTATCTTGCAGGATGGCGGGAGAGCAGGGATCGACCATCGCAGCAGCAACCGGGGAGCCGGCCATGACGAGTCGAGGCCAGTACCACACGAACGGCAGGGAGATGCTGAACGCGCCGGGGTTGAAGCCGGGGCGGAAATGGACGTTCGCCATCGTGGCTCTGGCGATGCTCAGCCCCCTGCAGGTCCTCGCCCAGCAGGCCGACATCACGGGCCGGGTGACCGACCTGGAGACCGGCGGCCCCGTGAGCGGCGCCGCCATCGAGGTCCTCGGCCGGCAATCGGGCCCGGTCATCGCCAACGAGTCCGGCGCCTTTACGGTCACGGTCCCGGCGGGCACCTACTCCATTCTCGTGACGCGGATCGGCTACGAGACGGCCCGTATCGACGGAGTCAGCGTCGAGGCGGGGGGAACGGAAACCGTCACGGTCGAACTCCGCTCCCGCGCGCTGGCGCTGAACCCGCTGGTCGTCACCGCGTCGCGCCGCGAGGAGAAGGAACTCGACGCCCCGGCCTCGGTCTCGACGCTCACCGGCGAGCAGATCTCGAGGATGATCGCGCGCACGCCGGCGGACCACATCAGGACGCTGCCCGGGGTCGACCTCGCGAGCACGGGACTCACGCAGAGCTACGTGGTCGTGCGGGGATTCAACAACGTCTCGTCCGGCCGGTTGCTCAGCATCGTGGACAACCGTTACGCGCGCATCCCGGCGCTGAGGATCAACGCCATCAACATGATCCCCACGACCGACATGGACATCGAGAGGATCGAGCTGGCGCGTGGACCGGGGGCCGCCCTCTACGGTCCCAATGCGGCCGAGGGCGTCATGCACATCATCACGTCCTCGCCGATCGACAAGCCGGGCACGACGGTGTCCATGGCCGGCGGGGAGCGGTCCGTATACCAGCTGCTCTTCCGGAGCGCGACCGCCGTGTCCGAGCGCTTCGGGCTCAAGCTCTCCGGCCAATACCTGCGGGGGAACGACTGGGAGTATGTGGACCCCTGGGAAGAGGCGGCGCGCGAGGCAAGCCCCGGCCATCCGCGCATCGGCGTGCGCGACCCGGTCAACGAGCGCTACTTCGCGGATCTCCGCACCGACTTCCGGTTTTCCGACGACGGCGAATTCATCCTGTCGGGCGGTGTCAACAACTCGCTGAGCAGCATCAACCTCACCAGCATCGGGTCCGCGCAGACGCACGACTGGCAGTACCGCTACGGGCAGGCGCGGCTGCTCAAGGGCCGGCTGTTCGCGCAGTTCTTTCTCAACCAGACGCACTCCGGGGACAACAGCTATCTGCTGCGGAGCGGGGAGCTGATCGTCGACCGGTCGCGCACCATGGCGGCCCAGCTGCAGCACGGGTTCGACCTGGGCCCCCGGCAGCGCTTCACCTACGGGGTTGACTGGCAGCGCACCGAGCCGCGCTCCGAGGGCACGATCTACGGTCGCAACGAGGACGACGATCTGCTGGTCGAAACCGGCGTCTATCTGCACTCCGAGACTCGCCTGGGCGACCGGTTCGACCTGGTGACCGCACTGCGGGCCGACCACCACAACCGCCTGACGGACGTCAACCTCTCCCCCCGGGCGGCTCTCGTGTTTCGTCCCGAGGACGGCCACAATCTGCGCCTGACCTACAATCAGGCGTACGCGACGCCCTCGACGTCTGCCCTGTTCCTGGACATCCCGACCGGCATGCTCCCGATCGCACCGGGCGTCGGATACACGCTGCGTGCACACGGCGTCCCTTCCGGGGGCATCACCTTCGCGGACCGGTGCCAGGGGGGATTCATGGGGCACTGCATGCGTTCCCCGTTCCTCCCGGGCCAACTCCCCGCCAACGCCGCGCTGTTCTGGGACTCGCTGATCGAGCAGTTTGCGCCCGCAGCGCTGCGCCCCTTGCTGCTGGAACCCGGCGCGCGGCCCACCGATCCCGCACTGGGCACGGTCTTCCGGCGTCTCAACACCGACGCGCTCGGACCGGCCGGTGGAGAGGTATTTCCGCTAGACTCCGGGCCCGTCGAGCTGCCCGAACTCGTGCCGACCGTCTTCAACACCATCGAGGCGGGGTACAAGGGGTTGATCCGGAACCGCGTGAGGCTGGCCGTCGACGTGTATTTCGCCAACGTCGAGAATTTCGTCGGCGCGCTGAAGGTCGAATCCCCCAACGTCTTCCTCGACCCGGCCTCCACGGGCGCGTTCCTGGCGAGCCGTCTCGGACCGCTGGTTCAAGCCGGGCATGTCACGACCGAACAGATCGCCGAACTGGCCGCCGGTCTCGCCGGAGTCCCGGTCGGCGCCGTCACTCCGGACCAGTTCGACGCGCCGGATCTGCTGATGGCCTCGCGCAACTTCGGCTCGGCCAGCTACTGGGGCGCCGACTTCTCCACCCAGTTCATCGTCTCCGACCGGGTCAGCCTGACTGCGGCCTACTCCTTCCAGAGCAAGGAGTGCTTCGACTTCGACGAAGACGGGGACTGCCCGGGAAGCGACGACCTGGCGCTCAATGCCCCGAGCCACAAGGGGTCCGTGGGGTTCGCGTTCACCGACCGCGCCCGCGGATTCGTGCTCGACGGGCGCTGGCGCTTCACGGACGGGTTCGACATGAGGTCGGGCGTGTTCGCCGGGGCCGTGGACGCGTACCACGTCCTGGACCTGACGACGGGCTATCAGCTTCCGTTCCAGCCTAACGCACGCCTGGAACTGACGGTGTACAACCTGCTCAACAACCTGCACCGGGAGTTTGTGGGGGCGCCGGAGCTGGGGAGGTTGGCTCTGTTGCGGCTGCGCTACGATTTCTGAGAGCGGCGATGTGCGGTCATGGTGCTAGAGGCGGACCCAGGCGATGCCTTCCACGTGCTCGAAGTGGCGGTCGGCCGACAGCAGGTCGGCTCCCGTCTGCATGGCGTGGGCGGCGATCCAGATATCGTTGGTGGGGATCGGGCGGCCCCTTGCACGCAGAGCCGCCGCGATTCTCGAGTACCGGTCGGCCGTGGTCTTATCGACCGGCACCACGGTGACGTAGGGATTGTCGAGGAAGGCGCGCAGCGCGCGGGCGTTGCGCTCGTAGCGCGAGCCGTAGCGGAAGCCGTACAGCAGTTCGCCGAGCACGATCGTCGACAGCAGAACCTCCTCGGCTCTCCGCACGATCCCGGCTGCCTTCTCGCTCCCCCGCATGAGCTGCACATAAGCGTTCGAGTCGAGCAGCACCCTCAATCCCACATGGCCTCGTCGATCGTCTCGAAGTGCCTGAGCGCCCGTTCGGTCTCGTCCGCCTCCGCGTCGCTCCAGGAGCCGATGAAGCGATCCAGCGACGACCCGACCGCGTCGGCCGCCTGTCTACCCTCCAGCCCCGCCCCCCGGCGCAGCAGTTTGACGGCGGCTCGGTTGAGCGATGTGCCGTCGCGGTTCGCCAGGCGGCGAATCGCCCCGGTCAGATCGTCCCCGAGGCCTCTAACGGTGAGCTGTTTCATATCCTGATCCCACGATGACTCATATTATGATTTGATCTGACTCACAATACGAATCGCCGCTGTGAACGGTCAAGCGACCGGTGAGGATGGTGCGGTTCGCGTTGCCGGAGAGGAACGGCAGCCTTCTTGACCGTTATTGATAATCCGCTATCGTTACCGTCGAGGTCATGCCCGAGGCGGGCAGATCCAATCAACGGAACGAGGTGAGAACGTGAGACATCTTCAACGGAAACTGCCACTCGTCCTGGCGACCGCGGGACTGCTGGTCCTTGGCGCCTGCGGCGGCGACGACCCCATGGAGCCCATGGACGACGACTTTCACGCCGACGAAGTCGAGGGCGTGACCCTGTCGCTCAGCGGCCAGACCGTCGCGTCCTATGACGGGCACGATGGGACGTGGACCGGAGAACTCGAGGTCGAGCCGGGCGAGGAAACCGCCCACATCGGCGTGCAGTTCACAGACCACGACGGGCACGCGGTTACGCTCGGCAGTGACTTCTACCTGAGGGTGGACGTCGCGAACGAGTCCATCGCGGAGTTCGAGCAGGACACTCCCGGCGAGTTCGGGGGACACCTGCACGGAGGGGCGGAGGGCGATACCGAGCTTACCTTCAGCCTCATGCACGGCGCCGTCGGGTCGGGACACGCCGACTTCGTCACCGCTCCCCTCCACGTGCACGTGCACGAGCACTAAACCGGGCGGCTGGCGATCCGTCGAGCGGCCCGGCTATGGTGTCCGTCAGCGCCGCCGCCGCCCGGAGGATCCCATGGCCGCCTCGAAGGACTTCGCCGCCCACCCGCTCCACTCCGCCGCGACCGCTGCCGTACTCCTCGCAACGCTGGCCGCAACCACCCCGCTCGAGGCCGCCACGGCCCCCCAGGAGATCCTCATCAGCGGGGGCACCGTGGTCACCTCGGAGGGACGGTTCGACGCGGACGTGCGGGTGCGGGACGGGACCATCGTCGAGATCGGGACCGGGCTCGCCGCGGGGGCCGGCGCCCGCGAGATCGATGCCACCGGGCTGCTCGTCATGCCGGGCGGGGTGGATCCGCACGTCCACCTGGGGGGACGCACACGCGACGACTACCGCACCGGGTCGCAGGCGGCGCTCGCGGGAGGCATCACCACCATCTCGAACTTCGCCTTCCCGGCGGAGGGGCGGACGCTCGCCCAGGCGATCGAGCGCGAGGCGGCGCTCATCCGGGAGCAGGCCATCGCGGACGTCATCCTGCACGCGGGCATCAACGACCCCGAAGCCCAGGAAGACCAGATGGCCACCCTGGCCGCCGAAACCGGCCAGACCAGCACCAAGACCTTCATGGTGCGAACCCTGTTCGACGCCGCCGTGCCCGACTACATGGCGACCATGGACGCGGCCGGGCGCGCCGGCATGCTGAGCATGGTGCACTGCGAGGACGGGCCCATCCTCGCCCGCGCGGTGGCCCAACTCACCGCCGCCGGACGCACCTCGCTCGAGTACTTCCCGGACAGCCGGCCGGTGGTCGGCGAAGTCGTCGCCACCCAGCGCGCGGTCGCCATGGCCGAGGCCACCGCCGCGCCCATCTACGCGGTTCACGTCTCCTCCGCAGGCGCGCTGCGGGTGCTGCAGGAAGCCCGGGACCGGGGGCTCAACGTGTTCGTCGAAACCCGCCCCATCTACCTCCACTTCACGCGCGAGCGCTTCGAGGGCCCCGACCGCGGGCTCTACGTGGGACAGCCGCCGCTTCGCGAGCAGGCCGATCAGGACGCCCTGTGGGCGGGCATCGCCAACGGATCGGTGCACGTCCTCGCCACGGACCACGTCGCCTATCGACGCGACGAGAAGATGGACCCGTCGCAGACCATCAGCCGGCACCGGGCCGGCCTGAACAACCTCCAGGTGGTGCGGCCGATGCTCTATTCCGAGGGCGTCGTCCAGGGGCGCATCTCCGAGGAGCGCTTCGTGGCGGTGACCTCGACCAACGCCGCCAAGCTCTTCGGACTCTATCCCCGCAAGGGCACGGTCGCGGTGGGCTCGGACGCCGACATCGTCCTCTGGGATCCGGACGAGACGCGCACCATCCGCGACGAGGACATGTTCTCCGGCGCCGGTTTCTCGGTCTACTCGGGGTGGGAGGTCACAGGCTGGCCCGTGATGACGCTCCGCCGCGGCGAGGTGGTGTACGAGAACGGGGAGATCCTGGCGGGGCCGGGTAGCGGTGAACTGCTGCGCCGCGGGAGGTGGCGGGCGCCGTAGCGCGCGAGCCGACCGTCAATCAGCCTAGTCGATCTGCGTTCTCACCTCATGCCCCGGCTGTGAAAGCAGAGTTCGCCAGTCAGTCGTCCGCGCGACGAGCGCTCCGGTCCAATCGAGCGCGGCTGCGGCATGGAGGCGCGGACCCCGTACCATGTCTTCAGGAACGGAATCCGACGTCCAGGAGCCGGAAGAAGTCAACCGGAAAGGAAGTGACAACGGCAGCCTGGAGCGCTGATCTCGGCGAAGCCGGGTGTCAGGTGAATACCGTACTTGTACATACCGTACTTGTACATTCAGGTGGACACATGGTTCGGAATCACCGTTAGGGTCGGCTTAAACCCTATCCTCTCCAACGTCTGAGCAGCAGTCCTGAGATTCACGAGGCTGAAGAATGGGAGCTGAACTTGATCCTGTCCCGTCTTGGCTATCACGGCGTATGCGACCTCGTATTCGGTGGGATCGAAATCGCCCTCGGGAAGGCCGCCGTCGGGGAACTTCTCGATCGCGCGGCGTTGAAAGTCACGATGGTAGAGCAGGCTCTGAGCTGCAACGTAGCCCTGGGCGAATAGATGGCTCATCGTGCTCGACGAACTGTATTTCTTCACATGCACGAAGATCTTCTCGACAGGATGGTAGAGGTCGCAAATCTCAACCGTGCCCCGCCCTCGCCCAGAACTCACCGTCTTCTTGTCCATCAACCTCAACGAGTCGTTGCTCTCTTTGGCCACTCTTGCGTTGTAGCAGCCCTCCTTCTCGCTCTCACACGCCGGTAGAGACACGCCAGTGGCCACCATCGTGGACTGAAACCCCGCCACCTCATCTGCGAAGCCCCGGTCAATACGATACCACTGCGACTCGTCAAGGATATACAAGTCATCCTCAAGCCTCACCTCTGCATACAGGCAATCGTAGACGCTCCACCGAGGGTCGGCAGCGCCTGTTTCATTCGACTGGGCCAGCACCTTGTCGTCCTTCATTTTCTTGATACTCGCCTCGGATTGCTTCCGGTACCTGTCAGCGAAGTAGATGTCGAACTCAAGCTCTTGGCAAAGCGGCTGGTTCTTGTTTCTGAACTTGAAACCGTCGATATCGGCCCAGTCCAGTATCTCGGGCGGCATGAGCCAAATCTTCTCCAGGTCGCCATCTCGGATCCGCGCTTCAAGAGCGCTGTCCAAGCTCAGACTCTTGGTCGGGTCGCGTTCTTCAGCGATGTTGTCCACCCAGAGGAACGAACCCTTGTACTCGTCCCTTTGACTCAGCTCATACCAAGACGCCACGCTTTCGAGGACCTCACTGAGTTCCGTCCGCCCCGTGATGGCGAAGGCGTCCTTCCCCGATACGCGCGTCCCTACCCCTTGGTCCTTGCTCGCTCCGGTGATTGACCGTAGCAACTCACGCTCGGCGTCAATCGTAAACGCGTTGAGACCTGAACCGCGACCAGCTTGCTCACGGGTGTACATCGCCACTGACTCAAGACGCTTCCGGTCCATCGACCTGATCTGATCGGGGTCGACGAGATTCAAGGCGGCCCGCAACCCGAAGCGCCGTGTGATGGCGGCAGGCTCGATCATCGAGTAACCATACCCGAAGGAGAGGGCGAACCTTCTGCCTGCCGTTTCAACCAGGAGAACGGCCGAGTGGCTCCGATTCCATAGATCCAGTGCCTTGATTTCAGGCACTTCATCGAAGAAATCAAGCCACTGAGGCCGTGTCAATCTTGAGTTCTTGATGTAGAGGGTTCCGATGCGGCTACCGCCGACGGAAATCTCATGGGGCGTACAGCTACTCGAGTCCTTCAAGATGTCGGCGGGCTCTGTGAAACCTGCCCTAAGCGCGAAGGTCCTGAGTGTCACCGACTTCATGGATATCGCCTGCCTCTCGCGGAGGAGTCCTGGGCTGCGGATGCGGGGCCTCTTTGCGGCCGGAATTTATCAGGAACACCTCGGAAAGCCACCACCGCGCGTTTCTGTGAATAAGATGTGGCCGATTCCAAGTTCTCGGAGCGTCCTCTGGAACCGTTTCGACCCGTAGCAGCCCCCGCTTGTCGGTCATGAGCTGGCTGATCTTCACGCCCTGACGCCCGAAGAAGGCGACCACGCGCAGGAGGAACGCCACCGCGTCCTCCTTCCGTTCGCCGGACAGCACCTCCCCGTAGGCGATCCGCGACGCGTCATTGACCGGCGCGTGGTAGTACTCCCACCCTTCACTGTCTTGCTCCAGTCGCCGTCGATCCGGGGACAACTCCAGCGCTCCCGTCTCAACCGCTCGATCTGGCGGCGGCGCTGGCGAGGGATCCGCCGCGGGTGACGGTGTGGCTCGCCCCGCGGACGTCAACCTCGCATCCTTGTGCACGCTCACCGGATCCTCCCACGAGTAGGGTGTGAGCTCTCTGACAGGAACTCGCAGATTGCGCGTCGATCCGGTGAACAGCCCTGGTAGCACCTACAACTAGGCAACCCTCTGGAGACTCCCTGATGCGGCTCACCGTTACAAACCCGGAGGTTCAAGACATACTCGCGGACTGGCCGGGAGGCGTATGGCCCATGCGCCGCGGTCGTGACTCGCGGATCATCCTCATCGTGAAGGCCGCGCGAGAGATGGCCCAAACGGCCAGACTACGGGGAGGGTTCAGTTTCTATTGGGTTCCCGTCCACGTGGACGATGTAGCTACGCATGGTCTGGTGACAGCCTTCTTCGATGACAGCGACGAGCCACTGGTCATCCGCACGCCCCTCGACGAGGAGATGGCCCGCGACTTCCTCTTGCTCCTCTCGTCGGACTCCTTCTACGTCCACTTCTTCGACGAGCTAGGTCGAGAACTGCTGGGCTTCCGAGCCGAGAATCCGAGTGCTCATCGTTTCCGTGCCGTCTCGAACACGATGCGCTTCACGTCCCTAACCGTCGCTGGCGCCCGGAAAGTCGTCGACGACCTGCAAGCCTGGTTTGGTGCGCGTTCGCGGAGTGACGACGTCAATGCGTTCACGATCCACCTGCGGGAGCGGCGGTTCCCCGACAACTTGGCTGAGGACGTCGCGAACCCGGGCGATCTCAACGAGCCCGACATCGCCACAGCTCTCCATCGCCCGTTCGGAGGTGCCCGGGTCTTCAAGAACCCGATTCGCGCCGACAACGGACGAGAGTTCGTAGACGTCCTCGTTGCCACGACCAAGACTCTACTGCTGATTCAGGCCAAGGGCAGCCCAAGTACGCAGGCCGGACTGACACGGAAGATCGTTCGCAAGAGGGCCACTGCCGTCAAGCATGTAAGGAGGGCGAGTACTCAGTTGAAGGGGTCCATCAATCACCTTCGATCTGCTCAGTCCATCGAGATCGTCACCGAGGGGAAGCGCCGTCGGGTGGCCATGTCCGGCCGCGATGTCTTCGGGCTCGTCATCGTCAAAGAGTTATTCGACCCTGACCGCCCAGACTGTAGCCCACCTGTCCTTACCGTATACGGCGAGACGGGCACTCCTTGTCTACTGATGGATCATAGTGAATTCCACCAGCTTACGTTCTTCCGGACCAATGAGGAGAGCTTCGTGGCGACGTTGGGGGAGATCTTCGCAGCCGCCCGCGCGGTGGGTGTGTTCCCACGTAACCGATTCGGCCTTCGTACGAGGAAGACGGTGCTGTACGATCCAACCGCAACAGGGAACGCGGCAGACCCGACTACGCATGAACCGGCTCAGGCGGTCACGGAGGGCAGCCACATCATTTCCCGTCCCATATCGGGCGATCCGATAAGCGCAGAGGTTGCTGGAATGGGTTCCGGGGAAGACTTGGATGTCGACTGGCTGCGTGTGGTCGTAGATCGCTCAGATGTGGAAGCCCTCGACGTGTCCGGTACGACCGCAACCCTGTCGCGTGTGCTCGCTGACCAGGACACCGTCGAACGGTTTCGGGGGCGCGTAGAGTTGGCCTTTCTCGGGTACTCCAACGATCCGCGAGAACTACGTGACATCCCGGAGGTGAGGCGCTTCTGCGCCAAGCTGGATGAAGCATTTCCCTATTGGTTCTATTTCCTTTCCACGGACGGAGTGACGCTGGGGGTGATCGCATCCTGCCTGTGTTCGGTCACGCCGGTACGGCCGGGGGTCATCAGCTTTGGTCCTGACCTCCTTGATTTCCTGCACCGTCACTACAGCGCGCTGAATTGGCTGTTCGATAACTACTCCCTGGACGAGAAGTTCAACGTCGAGATAAGCGGCAACGTCGCCGAGTACTTCGGACAGTTCGAACCGGTTCAATAGCGCCCAGGATGTACCAGTACGGTAATCACCTGACAGGGGGGGGGGGGGGGGGGGGGGGGGGGGGGGGGGGGGGGGGGGGGGGGGG
>NZ_CANPVT010000044.1 GCF_947581735.1 Candidatus Palauibacter soopunensis | reverse complement strand
CCGGCACGTTCTGGGACGGCGCGACGGGCAGCGGCATGAACTGGCGGCTCGCGCTATCGGAGCTTGAGGCGGAGCGGTCGCACCTGAGGCTCGACGGCGAACCGGTGATCCTCTACTCGCTCCTGTCGCCGCCCGGCCGGGCGCACGCGAACCTCCTTCGCGACCTGTACTGCCTGGATGCGGTGACGACCGTCTCGCTCGAATGGCGGCCTTGGACGGTGGAAGCGGCGCGGCGCCGGATCCGAAGCGCGCAGCGCCATTACTTCTCGCGGCGCTACTCGATGATGGCGCACGCGCAGGACGCGCAGGGCACGGCGGCGGCGATGGTCGATTCCGCGGCGGCGGCCGAGTCGGACCGGCTGGGAGCGGCGCTGGTCGAACTCGAAGCCGACGCCGTGGCCTACGGCGAGGCGTCGCTGACCGTGGCGCTGCACGGCGAACTCGAAGGGATCGAACGGCTGGACGGCGACGTGCGCCGCCTTTTCGCCGCGCACGACGCCAAGGTAGTCCGGGAGGGGTACGGGCAGCTTCCCGTCTGGTTCGCCCGGGTTCCGGCGCAGCCGCGCAAGCGGCAGATCCGCAAAGTGTTCGCCTCGGCCGGTCTGGCCGCCTGCCTCGCACCCGTGTTCGGGCCGCCGAGGGGGAACCGGAGGAGCCGGCATCTCGACCGGGAGCCGCTGGCGGTGTTCGAGACGCCGTGGCGCACGGCGTACCGCTACGATCTGTTTGCGGGCGACGTGGGCCACACGCTGATCCTGGGGGCGACGGGCTCGGGCAAGAGCTTTACGCTCAACTTCCTGCTCGTCGAGGCGCTCAAGTACGATCCGCGCATCCTGATCCTGGACCTCGGCGGCTCCTACCGCTGGCTGACCCGGTTCCTCGGGGGCCGGTACCTGGAGCTCGCGCCGGGCGAGGCGGAGCCCACGCTCCGGCTTACACCCTTCGCGCTGCCCGCGACGACGCGGACGTTCCAGTTCCTGACCGGCTGGGTGCTCCGGCTCCTCAAGCTGGGCGGCTTCGAGGCGAGCGGCGCAGACACGAGCGAGATCCGCGCGCGGATCGAGGATCTGTACGCGCTCGGGACGGAGCGCCGGACGCTGAGCGTGTTGACCGGTTCGCTCCCCTCCGCGATGTGGCCTGCGCTGAGCCGCTGGACGGAAGGCGGCGCGTGGGGCGCGTTCTTCGACAACGCCCCGGCGGGCGCGACGGACATCGAGTTCCGGGACTGGCAGGTGATCGACCTGGCGGGGGCGGCCGAGCACGCGGACCTGTGCGAGGCGGCGCTCGCCTACCTGCTGGAGCGCATGCGCCTGGAGATCGAGGACCCGGCCGAGACGGCGCGGCTCAAGCTGATGGTCGTGGACGAGGCGTGGCGGTACATGCAGGACCCCGCCGTGCTGAACTACCTGGCCGAGGCGGCCAAGACGTGGCGGAAGAAGAACGCCGCGCTCGTGCTCGCGACGCAGTCCGCCGTGGACGTGACGGGGACGCCGGGCGCTTCGGCGCTCCTCGAATCGATCCCCACCAAGCTGTTCCTCGCCAACGCCGAACTGCCCGACGAGGCCGGGGCGCTGTTCCGGCTGAACGAGTCGGAGGTCGCCCGGATCCGGGCGCTGACGCCCAAGCGCGAACTGTATCTCCGCCGCCCGGACGAGGCGGCGGTGCTCCGCCTCGAAGTCGATCCGGAGAGCTACTGGCTCTACACCTCCTCGCCGCTCGACGCCGAGAAGCGCGCCGAGGCCGTGGCGAGGCACGGCCTGGTCCGGGCGCTCGAAGCGCTCGCGGGCCGAACCCACTCCATCCCACCAACCGAGAGGCCGTGAACACCATGAAAGCAACCCCCACATCGGCCATCCTGCTCGGGGTCGTCGTCGTCCTGCTGACCCTGCTTCTTACGGCCGTCCCGTGCGATGCCGCCGGACAACAGCCCAGCGGGGACTCCGCCCTGCTCCGGGTGTCGGCGCCCGGGGAGGGTGACGCCCCGATCCCCCGGCTCCGCACGCGCGTGCGCCACACGACCGTGATCGTGCTGCCGAGCGGCGAGAGAATCCTCGACTTCGTCGCGGGCGACTCCGAGTACTGGCACCTGACCGGCGCTGCGAACGTGGCGTACCTGAAGCCGCTGGCCGAGGGCGCGGCGAGCAACATCGCGCTCGTCTGCGAGTCCGGGCGCATCTACTCGTTCCTCGTCTCCGAGAGCGGCGAAGAGCCGCCGCACCTCGTGGTCCGCGTCGAAGACGGCGCGGACGCGGCGGGCATGTCCGGCGCACCGGCGTTCGTCGCCCGGAGCGAGGTCGCAGCCTACCGCGAGATGGCCGCCGAGGCCGCCGAGGCGGCGCTCAGGGCGCGCGAGGCCGCGGCCGCCGAGATCGAGGCGTTCCGCGCGTCCTATCCCGAGCAGCTGGCGTTCGAGTACCGGCTGGACTCAGGCGCCGCGAAGCGTCCGTTCCTCGTCGAGGCCATGTGGCACGACGGGACCTTCACCTACATCCGCTCAGGCGCCCAGGAGGCGCCCGCGCTCTACGAACTCCGCGACGGCGAACCGGCGCTGGTCGCGTTCGATCTCACGGGGGACGGCCTCTACGTCGCCCGCCATGTGCTGGGCGACGGCTGGCTCCAGATCGGCGACGAGCGGGCTGGCTGGCGGTTTGAGCCGGGGGATGCGCGATGAGCCGCTGGAAGAAGTGGATGAAGGAGCCGAAGGGCGCGCTCCCGGGCGGCATCGTCACGAAGGCCGGGATCGGGCTGATCGCCGTGCTCGTGGCCGGCATGCTGTTCTCGTCGTCGCTCACGGGTCCCGGAGACGATCCCACGGCTCCCGCCGCGCGCGAACCGCAGCCCGTGGACGACCGCACGGGCCGGGCGTTCGACAGCCGCATGCGCGCGGACACCGAGCGCCACCAGCAGCAGGCGGACGCGGACCAGGACCGCGGTGGCGGGGAGCGGCGCCACGCCGAGAGCGAGACGGCCGGAGCCGGTGGAGAAGGAGGAGCCCGCAGCAGCGGGCGCGAACGAGGTGGTGGCGGAGCCGAGGCGGCGGGGATGACTCAGGCCGAGCATGAGCTTCGCGAGGCGCTCCGGCTGGAGGAGATCGAACGCGGGGCGCGCTCGCTCCGCTCGCTTCCCCTCACGCGTACCTACCGGGATCCGAATGAGGCGCGAGCCGGATCCGGTCAGCCGGCCGATCACGAGCCGGCCGAGGACGCGCTCGACGCAATGCTCGCGTCCTTCGGGCACTCCCTCGCCGCCCTGGAGGCTGAACTCGAAACGGGGCTGGCGGGCGGAGGCACCTCATCCGGCCCGGAGTCCACCCGCGCGCTCGGAACAAGCGAGCCGAGCTTCAACGTCCAGTCGGATGACCCGCCCGGCTGGGAGCGCGTCCACGAGGGCACGTTCCTCGAGGCGGTGCTGGTCAACCAGTTGTCGGGCGAGTTCCCCGGCCCGGTGCTCGCCATGGTGTCGGTGCCGCTGTATTCGGCCGACCGCCAGCGGGTCCTCGTTCCCCGCGGCTCGCGCGTCGTCGGCACGGCCCGGGCCGTCCAGGACCGGAACCAGACCCGCCTCGCCGTCTCGTTCCACCGGCTGGTGCTGCCCGACGGGAGCTGGGTGGACCTTGAGTTCACCGGCCTGAACCAGGCGGGCGAGAGCGCGCTCCGCGACCGGGTGAACCGGCACTACCTCTCAACGTTCGCCGCTGCCGGAGCGGTCGGCGCGCTGAGCGGACTCACGCTCGCCGGAGCCTCGCCCTACGGACTCCGCGCGGGCGTCGGCCAGGGGCTCGGAGGCAGCGCCACCTCGACGCTGGACCGGTACCTGAACCGGATGCCGGAGATCACGATCCGCGCGGGCCACCGG